>CAJXLD010000127.1 GCA_913055595.1 uncultured Altererythrobacter sp. | reverse complement strand
ACGATTCCTCCCCGCAACCAAGGCGATCCCCAAGGAATTGCTTCCGATCGTCGATCGGCCGCTGATCCAGTACGCGGTGGATGAAGCGCGCGAGGCGGGGATCGAGCAGATGATCTTCGTCACCGGGCGCGGCAAGACGGCGATCGTCGAACACTTCGATGTCGCCTACGAGCTCGAAACCACAATGAGCGAACGTGGCAAATCGCTCGACGTGTTGGAGCCCACCCGCGCGACGCCGGGCGATATCATCACCGTACGCCAGCAAGTTCCGCTGGGTCTGGGCCATGCCATCTGGTGCGCCCGCGCCATTGTGGGTGACGAACCCTTCGCCATCATGCTGCCAGACGAGCTGATGGTAGGCGAACCGGGTGCCGGTTGCATGAAGCAGATGGTCGATGCATACAATGAGGTGGGCGGGAACTTGATCTCGGTGCTGGAAGTCCCTCACGAGGACGTATCCAGCTATGGCGTTATCGATCCGGGTGCGACAAACGGCGCGCTGACCGAAGTAAGAGGTCTGGTCGAAAAGCCGCCGGTGGAAGAGGCGCCTTCCAACAAGATCATTTCCGGCCGCTATATCCTGCAACCCGAAGTGATGCGCACGCTCGAAAACCAGGGCAAGGGCGCAGGCGGCGAAATCCAGCTGACCGACGCGATGGCGCGCATGATCGGCAACCAGCCCTTCCACGCCGTCACATTCGACGGACGGCGTTTCGATTGCGGCAGCAAGACCGGCTTTATCGAAGCCACTCTGGCGCTTGCACTGGAACGACCCGATATGGGTGACGAAGTTCGACAAATCGCCAACAGGCTGCTGGCGCAATAGGCGTCAGGCAGAAAGAAGGCGGCACAATCGCCGCCTCATTCTAATCATAGAAGTGTCGGAGGATTATTCTGGCCCGCCGCGCGCGCCTTCGACCTGGTCGATCAAGGCAAATTGCGGAGTCATATAAGGAAGCGGGTCAACCGATTCTTCCCCTATCCGCACTTCATAATGAAGATGTGGCCCGGTCGAGCGGCCGGTTGAGCCGATATAGCCGATCAGGTCTCCCTTGCGCACCACATCTCCAGGCACAACGGTATAGGAGGACAGATGAGCGTAGCGTGTGTGGAGGTCACCGCCGTGCTCGATCCGTACATAATTGCCATAGCTGCCATACCATTCCGCCTGGTCAACGCGTCCATCCGCCGTGGCGTAGACAGGCGTTCCGCGCGGAGCGGCGAGATCAACGCCATTGTGGCGACGGCGCTGGCGCAGGATCGGATGGTTGCGCATGCCATAGCCGCTGGTCAGTCGGACCCCTTCCACAGGCATACGAGATGGTACGGAAACGGCCAGACGCGGTGCAGCAGTGATCCTGCCATTGGCATCGATCCGACCGCCTTCGTCGAGCGCTTCCCAACTGGTGAACAGTTCACGGAACTCTTCATCACTACCGTCGATAAGTACCGCATCGGAACTGTCGATGACGTTGGAAAGCTGGATTGTTGCGGCGGGTACACCGTCATTGGCCAGTGCTGGCGTGCTGGTCGCGGCCACGGCAGCAGCAGCAAACAGAGCGGTCTTGATGATCATACGATCCCTTTTGTTCTTTCCGCGCCCCGCCAGGCGTCGTCCATTTGATCGCCCTTGTGTCTCTTGCAAGACACCCCACTGAAGGGCTTCGTTTCCAGGGCGTAAAAGCCGCTCCTGAGCTGACTATCTGCGTATGAGGGCAAAGGTTAATTAAGCAAGTGCGCCATAGGCTGCGCGCGATAAACCGGCTGCAAGACGCGCCGAGTCGTTGAACGGTGGCTTCAACCCTCCGCGGAAATGTTCCCGAACGAGATTTTTCCATTTTGTTTCAACGTTTTCCGAAGATTCGCTACAGATCCTGGCGAAATGCCTTGATCCCGCTCGGACATGGCGAATTTCGTCGTCAAGGATTCGTTTCAGAATTTTCGCCCCGTTTTCATCACCTTGCTCGCGAACGCGTTCGAGGGTGACGGGCGTCACATCGAGCCCGCGGGCCTCGAGAACCATGGGTACAATCGCCAGACGTGCGGACAAGTCATGGCGTGTATCGTGCGCCGCACTCCACAATCCATCATGCGCGGGCAGGTCGCCATAGCCAGCACCAAGTGTATGCAACTTGCGCTCGATCAGCGCGAAATGCATCGCCTCATCTGCCGCGACATCAAGAAAGTCTGCGATGAATTGGTCGTCGCGCTGCGCGCCGAAGCGTCCGACCATGTCGAGCGCGAGGTCGATGGCAACGAATTCGATATGGGCGAGCGAGTGCCACAGGGCGATGCGGTTCTTTTCCGACCCTCCGCGCCCGCGCTTGGGCATTTGGTTGGGTGGCAGGAGTTTGAGCGATTCTGGCCACACCGGTCGCACAGGCATAGTCGCGCTAAATCCGGTGGCGAGCTTTCCCATTCGCCATTCGCGAACCAGCTTGCGCGTGGCCATGACTTTGGCACGCGGGTCACCCGTCAGCAGGGCTTCGCGAATGGCTTGGGACAGGTCGCGCTTCATCCAGTGTTGCTCACAGCGCCTTGGCGGCCTCCAGCACTTCGGCAGCATGCCCCTTCACGCGCACCTTGCGCCAGACGCGTGCAATCTTGCCATCGGCATCGACCAGAAAGGTCGAGCGTTCGATGCCCATATAGGTACGGCCGTAGTTCTTCTTTTCGGTCCACACGCCCAGAGCATCGGAAAGACCATCCTCTTCTGGATCGCTGGCAAGCGGAGCCTTGAGATCGTGCTTGGCGATGAAGTTCTGGTGCTTCTTGGCAGAATCCTTGCTGATACCGAGCAGCTTTGTTCCCGCAGCCTCGAACTCAGGCGCGAGCACGGAAAAATCGATATTTTCGGTCGTGCAGCCTGGCGTGTTGTCTTTCGGATAGAAGAAAAGCACCAGTTTGTGGCCTTTGAAGTCTGACGGCTTCACAACGCCGCCATCTGGTGTTTCCATGGCAATATCGGGCAGCTTGTCGCCAATATCGGGGCGGTCACTCATGTGTCAGATCTCCAGTATTTCACCGAAATGTTCGGTCCATTGCGCAGCCACGGCGCGGCGCGCTTCGTCGAGGCGCTGCAACAGCACCGCGTAACTATCCTTCCCGCAAGCCTGCGCCAATGCAGCCTGTGCGGCAAGGGGCGGCTCCTGCCCATCGGGAGCGAGAAGGCGCGCCGATATCAATAGCCGCGCCAGGGCAGAAAAGTGTTCGCCAAAGTCATCGGGCAGGAAGCCTGCCTCCGTCAATTGGGCAATAGCTCCGTCGATGCCGGGCGTCAGCGCGACCTTTTCGCGCAACTGCAGGAAGTGGACAAGGAATTCGCAATCGACCAAACCGCCACGCAGCAACTTGGCGTCCAGCGGACCCTTTGGCTGTTTGTGCTGCGCCATATCGCCACGCATCTTGAGCACATCTTCCTTGAGCTCGTCCGGATCGCGCGGCGTTTCAAGCACGCTAAGGATGATCGCCTGCAATTTTGCGCGCGCCTGCGGCGATCCGTAGAGGGGGCGCGAACGGCACAGCGCCATATGCTCCCAGGTCCAGGCATTCTCACGCTGGTACTTTTCGAAGCTTTCGAGGCTTACGGCAAGCGGGCCCTGATTGCCCTGCGGACGCAGTCTGGTGTCGACCTCGTAAAGGGCGCCTTCCGCCGTAGGTACACTCAGAGCTGCGGTGACGCGGGTGGCAAGCCGGTTGAAATAGAGCGAGCTGGATAGCGACCTTGGACCATCGGATTCAACGCCGGCCTCTCCGTCGAAGAGATAGACCACATCGAGATCGGAGGCATGGGTCAGCGCGCCTCCCCCGAACCTGCCAAGGCCCAGAACGAGCAGCTCGCTTCCTGCAATGCGGCCATGCTTTGACTCGAATTCGGCAGTGGCCGCCTTGGCTCCGGTCTCAAGCGCGGCTTCGGCGAGACGGCACAAACCCTCGGCAATCTCGAGCGGATCATGCGCGCCTTCAATAAGCTGGACGCCAAGCGCAAAGCGCCCATCCCCAACCACTTGCCGGATGTGGCCGAGCCGCGCTTCGTAGTCATCGTCTTCACTCGCGGCCATATGCGCTGCGAGGGCGGGTACATCTTCGGGCAAATCGAGCGCGGTCGTATCGATCAGCGCATCGAGAAGGTCGGCGCGCCGCGCAAGCTCGTCCGCCAGCGGAGGAGCCAAGGTCAGGATACGCAGTACGCGCTCGAGAAGGCCGGGGCGCTGTTCAAACAGGCGAAATAGGTTAATTGCGGTTGGTAAACGTGCCAAAAGGGTTTCCCATCGTGCCGTCGCACGATCAGGGTCAGTCGCTTGGGACAGCGCCTCATAAAGGTCGGGCGCAATAGCATCGAAGGCCAGCTGCGCTTCGGAACCCTTGAGGACGCGAATGCTCTCTTTCCAGTGCAGGACCTTCTTCGCAAAATCCTCCGGGATGGCGGCCTTATCGGTTGGAACAGCAACGCTTGTCTGTTCCGCATCTTCACCCAACAAGCCGTCATAGCGCGCAGCGACCGCACCACAGACATCGTTAAGTTCCGCAAGCAGCGCCGCGCCATCAGCTAGGCCATCGAGGCGAGCGACATTGTCGAGCGCTTCTGACCTGGCTGGCAATTCATGCGTCTGGTGGTCCTGGACCATCTGCAGGCGATGCTCGATCTGCCGCAACCGGTCGTAGGATTCACCCAAGATGTGCGCATCCTCGCCGGCAATCACACCCTCCGCGGCGAGCGCATCCAGCGCTGCCCGCGTACCCTTCTTGCGGACCGATGGCAGGCGTCCGCCGTAGATCAGCTGGTGTGTCTGCGCGAAGAATTCGACTTCGCGTATCCCGCCTCGCCCGCGCTTGAGGTCGAAGCCGGGCCCCGGCTGTTGCGGACCGCTATAGGCCTGGCGGATCCGGGCGGTCAGCCGCTTGATTTCCTCGATCGCGGTGAAGTCCAGGCTCCGTCGCCAGACAAAGGGGCGCACCTGGTCGAGGAAAGCTTCTCCCGCCGCCAGATCGCCGCCTGCGGCGCGTGCCCGGATATAGGCAGCGCGCTCCCATGCCAGTGCCGAGGATTCGTAGTGGCTCAATGCCGCGGCGAAGGAAATGGCAAGCGGGCTGATTTCAGATGCCGGGCGCAGACGCAGGTCGACGCGGAAAACATATCCATCTGCGGTCTGGTGGGAGAGCAATTCCACCAGACCGCGCGCATAACGTTGCGCCGCTTCGCCTGGCTCATCACGCTCGCGGCGCGGAAGAGTTTTCGGATCGTAGAGCAAGATGGGATCGATATCCGAACTGTAGTTGAGTTCATTTGCCCCCTGTTTTCCCAGCGCAATGGCAGAGAACCCCTGTGGATCGGCATCGGGCACACGCTTGGTGATGACAGCGGCAATCGCGCGGTCCAGCGCACGATCGGCAAGAGCAGAGAGTTCGCCTGTTACTTTGAGCAGGGGAAAGTGCCCCGCGAGATCGCCAATACCCAACACCAGCGACAGGCCGAGCTTCTCGCGCCTGAGCGCACGGCCGACATCTTCGTCCTCGATGGCAAGGGAAGCTTCCAGTGCGGCATCGGCCTTGCCTTCGGCCAGCATGGCGGTGAGATCGGGCATGCGCTGCATAGCCAGCGCCAGATAGGGTGCATGGTCACGCGCGCGCCGGATTGCATTGTCCCAATCAACCTGCATGCCCTCCTCCCTGCATTGCATTGACGCGCTGGGCAAGGTCATGCTTGCCGCCAACCCTGCTCTTTGCCACAGGCCAAACGAGAAAGGCTGCCGAAGAATGAAATACCGCATGCCCGCCGAATGGGCCCCACAGGACTGGATCTGGATCGGCTTTCCCGCTGCTGCCGATCTGTGGGAAGATCAGCTTGCACCTGCACAGGAACAGGTCGCTGCCTTCGCCAATGCCATTGCCGAATCCGGGCAGCAGGTGCGACTGGTGGTGCGTGACGATGTAAGCGAGGCGGAGGCGCGGGAACTGGCGCATCCGTCGGTCGTTTTCGAGCGTCACCCCTATGGCGATATCTGGTTGCGCGATACCGGCCCGCTGGTTGTTATTGGCGAAGAGGGAACGCGTGCCGCCCGGCGCTTCGGCTTCAACGGCTGGGGCGGGAAATACCTGCTCGAAGGCGATCAGGAGACGGGGCTTTCCATGGTCGAAGCTGGCGATCTGGCCGACCTTGGCCAGGCGGATTGGGTGCTGGAAGGCGGCGCCGTCGATACGGATGGCAGTGGCCTGGCGGTAACGACCGAGCAATGCCTGCTCAATGCCAATCGCAATCCGCAGCTGACGCGCGAAGAGATCGAAGCACGGCTGGAACGCGATCTCGATTTCGAACGCATATTGTGGCTGGGCGAGGGCTTGCTGGGCGATCATACCGATGGCCATGTCGACAATCTCGCGCGTTTCGTAGGACCCGGAATAATCGCCATTCCCGTGACCACGACCGCAGATGAGCCCAATGCCGCTACTTATGAGGATGCCGCAGTACGCGCTAAAGCCTTTGGCCTTGAAGTGGTGCGCGTCCCCTCTCCCGGCGCAATGGAGCAGGGCGGGGACGTGGAGCCGGCCAGCTACATGAATTTCGTTATCGCCAATAGCGTGGTGGTGGTGCCGATCTACGGCGCAGACCAGGATGAAGCGGCAGTAGAAGCCATCGGCGCGCTGTTCCCGGGCCGCGAAACCGTGGGCCTGCGCGCCAATGCCGTGCTGACAGGCGGCGGCAGCTTCCATTGCTGCAGCCAGCATGCTCCCTCGACGAGCGAAAGTTAACGCTTCGTTAGGAATTTGGGCCGATCATGCAATGCATGAACAAGGCCATCGCCCTTACCCGCAATTATGCCGCGCAAAGCGTGGAGACGATCCGTTGCGCCATCGTGCTCAGCTGCGGCGTTGCTCTGATTGCGGCCGGCCAGGCGCTTCCCTTCTAACCGACCAGCTTCCACACCGCTGCCAGAGCCGCTGCGCCCAATACGAGCGCGGTGCTAACTTGCCATTGGCGCGCGGTGACCTTGCCGAAGGCCTTGTGCCCCAGCCAGTCACCCGCCAGCACCGGCACAAAGAGCATGGCGGCGAGTTCGAGGTCCCGCCAGCCACCCACCCCCTGCCATAGGAAGAAGGCAACCGAAATCGGAGTGAGCACGAGGAAGATTGCCATCATGCTGGCGCGCGCCGCCTTGGGTTCAAGCCGCCCGCGCAGATAGAATGGGCCCATTCCCGGCCCCGGCATGCCGGCAAAACCTCCGAGAAAACCGGTAAAGAAGCCGGAAATCGCCAAGGCGGGCCTGCGCGCCAGTTTCACCGGACCTAGCGGCGCGATGACCAGCACGAAAGCGCCGAGCGACACCATGGCGATCAGCACCCGCGCCCAGTCAGCAGGCAGCATCGTCAACGCCCACAGGCCCAGCGGCATGCAGGCAATGGCAATCAGCGTGATGGGAATGGCGGATTTGTCCGCATCGCGTCGGATGCGCCCGATATCTGTCAGGCCGATCAGGAAGAGCGAGACAAGGCCGACGAAGACCGCCACTTGAGGGGCGATTGCCAGTTGCAGCACGGGTACCAGCACCACCGAGAGTCCGAACCCTGCCAATCCGCGCACGAAACCCGCCGCCATCGCAGCAGCGATAGCGGCGGCCCATGCCTCGGGCGGGAGATGCGGGAAGATTTCGCCCAGCTTAGTCGTCCGTCAGGTCAGGCGCAGTGGCGGATTTGTGCAGCAATTCCACCGCCTCATCCAGCTTGAGGAATTGCTGCTGCTTCTCGCCCAGCGTTCGTAGCGCGATCGTTCCCTCTTCCGCCTCTCGCTTGCCCACCACAAGGATGTAAGGGACCTTGGCGACCGAGTGCTCGCGCACCTTGTAATTGATCGATTCGTTGC
>CAJXLD010000126.1 GCA_913055595.1 uncultured Altererythrobacter sp. | reverse complement strand
CTCGGCTACACCGTCACCAGTCGGAAGAGACGCCTTCAGCTGCTTGGCGACTACGCTTTCAGCCTTTCCGGCATCTCGTTGCGCTTCTGTTTCGCCAACGCAGACGATAACATTCATGCCAGACGCCAGAACTGCCTCGGCCTTGGCCTTTACGTCCGCATCGCTCTCGCCATGATCGGCACGGCGCTCACTGTGGCCGACGATCGTAAAGCCCGCGCCGGCGTCCTTGAGCATGGCCGCCGAGATATCGCCTGTATGCGCGCCACCGTCGGCGGGATGGCAATCCTGTGCACCAACGCCGATCAGCGAGGCTTCTTTTCGCGTGGCGTGGATGAGAGTGTAGGGAGGAGCCAAGGCCACCTCCACCTTGATAAGCCGTTCTGCAGCCCGATCAATTGCGCGTGCTTCGGCCAGCATGGCGCGCGTTCCATGCATCTTCCAGTTACCGACAATGTAGAGGCGCTCGGCCATCAGACTACCTTCTGAGAACGAAAATCACGATTTTCTCCCGGCACTGACGGGGAAATTCCCTGCCCGCTAGAGCGCCTCGCCCAGCTTGTCAAAGGAGCTTTTCCACATTGTCGGCAATGCGTCTTCGGCTGTTGCGGGCACGCCGCAGGGGCGATAAAGCGCCTGCCACGCATCCATTACAAGATCGCATACATCCATGCTCCAACTATTTCGCAATTTCTTCAAATCGAAGATTGGTATCGTCGTTACCCTGGCCTTCCTGGGGCTGATTGCCTTTGCCTTTGCCAGCTCTGATGTGGCCAATACCGGCACTTTCGGCGGGGTCACCGGTGGAGATCGTGTTGCGGTCGTCGGCGAGCGCCGTGTCGACGCGGCCGATCTTTCCGTGCGTACAACCGATGCAGTCAACCGGTTGCGCCAGGAAGATCCCACCATTTCGATCGAGGCATTCATCGCTGACGGCGGAATGCAGCAAGTGATGGATGCGCTAATTGGCCGGGCTGCCATTGCAGAACTGGCGCACAATTCCGGTCTGCGCGCCGGACAACGACTGGTGGATAGCGAAATCGTCAATAATCCAAACTTGCGCGGCGCAGATGGCAGTTTCGATGCGGAGAACTTCCGCAATGCCCTGCGCCAGCAGGGTTTGAGCGAAGAAATGTTCCGCGAGGATCTGGCGCTGGGCCTGTATGCCCAACAACTCGTTGGTCCTACCACGCTCGCCCCACAATTACCGACCAGCCTGGCGCGTCGCTATACGGCCCTGCGCATGGAAACGCGGAGCGGCAATATCGCGGCGTTCCAGGCCGGAGCTTTCTTGCCCGAAGGCGAGCCTTCTGAAGAGCAGTTGCAGACGTATTACAACCAAAACAGCAACGACTATATTCGCCCTGAACGAAGGGTCATCCGTTTCGCCAGCTTTGGAGAAGATGCTTTCGGAGATCTGCCCTCTCCCACCAGCGAACAAGTGGCGGAACGCTATGAGCGCGACCTTGTCCTCTATCAGGAGCGCGAACTGCGCAGCTTCACCCAGCTGATTACCACCACGCAAGCGGCCGCCCAGGCAATCGTCGATGAGGTGAATGGCGGCCTAAGCCTGGAAGCATCGGCGCAGAGCAAGGGTTTGAGCACCTCCACAATCCCCGCCATCACCGCCGACGACCTTCAGGGCTCAACTTCCAGCGCTGTTGCCGATGCGGCATTTGCGGCTGCAGAAGGAACTTTGTCTGAGCCCGCACAGGGTGGTCTTGGTTGGTACGTCCTGCGCGTGGACTCCATTGATCGGATCGCGGGGCGCAGCCTGGAAGAAGCGACACCCGAGATCACCGCAACCCTGCGGGCCGAGCAGCGCCGCATCGCGCTTAACGATGCAACCGCACGGATCGAGGACGAATTCTCCGACGGGCGCAGCCTTTCCGAAGTGGCCGAGGAACTTGGGCTTGAGATCAGCTCAACTCGCCCGGTTACCGCCGCAGGTCAGGTTTACAACACTCCCGAATCTGCACCGGCAATCCTTGGCCGGGTCCTCGAAGTTGCCTTCGAAATGAACGAGGCAGACCCGCAATTGGCGGAAGTGGTTCCGGGCGAGACATTCCTGATCTTCGACGTTTCCCAGATCACCAGGTCTTCAGTCGCGCCGTTGGATGAGATTCGCGAGGATGTGGCCAATGATTGGAGATTTTCCGAAGGCATGAAGGCAGCTGGATCGGCAGCCCGTCGTGTGATCGCCCGTGTTGAAGAAGGTGCTTCATTACGTGATGCCGTTTCGGCTGAAGAAGTATCTGTGCAACCTCCGGATGCGCTCACATTGAGCCGCGCAGAGATCGAACGCGCTCCCAATGTACCACGCCCCATCGCGCTGTTCTTCTCCATGGCCAAGGGGACGGTAAAGCCGCTCGAAACACCGGAAGCTGGTGCATGGTTCGTTGTCCAACTCGATGATATCGTCACGCCCGAAGTATCGGAATCCGATCCGGCGCTTCTGACGACAAGCGCGCAGCTGATGCCGCTTATTGTGGATGAATATGCCGTGCAGATTGTGCAGGCCGTTCAGGATGAACTCGAAATCGATATCAACCAGGTCGCCGTTGATGCTGTTGAGGCACAGCTAACCGGTCGCACCAATTGAGGAGGCAGTTCTGACGAGCGTAGCCGCCCATCCTGCAGGCCTGGAAAATGCCTCCGCCGCCCATGCCAAGCTGGCTGCAGGCGCCCATTCGCTTGTCTGGCGCAAGCTGGTAGCTGACACCGAAACGCCGGTGGGTGCCGCTCTCAAGCTGATCGAACCCGGAAGAGGGGACTTCCTGCTGGAATCGGTCGAAGGTGGCGAGGTTCGTGGTCGATACTCACTGCTCGGCCTTGACCCTGACCTGATGTTCCGTGCCACCGGCACATCCTGCGAGGTGAACACAAGCTGGCAGTATGATCGAGAGGCATTCACGGCACTCGATGGTGACAGCCTCAATGAATTGCGTGCGCTCGCAGCGTCATGCCGGATCGATGACATTCCTGCCGCGCTGCCGCCTGCCCTCGCCTGCCTGGTGGGTTATTTTGGCTATGAAACAATTGGCCTGGTCGAGAAGCTCCCACGCGCACCGCAAAGCGAGCTCGACCTGCCCGACATGCTCTTTGCTCGCCCCACATTGGTGCTGGTGTTCGACAATCTGTCGGACACGCTCTTTTGCGTTGCGCCGTTATGGGCGGAGGGCAGCGATCCCGACCGCACGATCGAACGTGCTGGCGAACGAATCGACGAGGTTTTGCGCAAGCTGGGTGAAGCAACACCTGCACAGGACCGCGTCTTTGACTTGCCGGATATGGAACTCGAAGCGCAGATGGACCCGGCCGAATATGAGCGGATTGTGCTCAAGGCCAAGGATTACATCACTGCGGGCGATATCTTTCAGGTGGTGCTGGCACAGCGCTTTACCTGCCCCTTCCCGCTGCCGCCCTTTGCGCTTTACCGTGCGTTACGACGGGTGAATCCTTCACCCTTTCTCTATTTCCTGGACCTTCCCGGATTTGCCGTGGTCGGTTCGAGCCCGGAAATCCTCGTGCGCGTGCGCGATGGCGAAGTGACCATCCGTCCAATCGCCGGAACCCGCGCGCGCGGGAAGACAGAGGAAGAAGACAGGGAAAACGAACGCAGCCTGCTCGCCGACCCCAAGGAATGCGCAGAACACCTCATGTTGCTCGATCTCGGCCGAAACGACGTCGGCCGCGTGGCAAGCGCAGACAGTGTGAAGGTGACGGCGAGCTTCACCATCGAGCGATACAGCCATGTGATGCATATCGTCAGCAATGTGGTGGGCCGCCTTGCCGACGATCACGATGCGCTGGATGCACTGTTCGCAGGTTTCCCGGCAGGCACGGTTTCGGGCGCGCCCAAGGTTCGGGCTTGCCAGATCATCGCCGAACTCGAACCGGAAACGCGCGGCCCCTATGCCGGCGGCGTAGGCTATTTCGCCCCTGACGGCTCGGTCGACAGCTGCATCGTGTTGCGTACGGCAGTGGTGAAGGATGGCGTCATGCATGTGCAGGCGGGGGCAGGTATCGTCGCCGACAGCGACCCGGATTATGAGGCGGCCGAATGCCGTCACAAGGCGAGCGCTCTGGTTGCTGCAGCGAACGAGGCTGCCCGCGTGGCTGGTGAGGCAGGCTTCGGACAGTGATGGTATCGACAAAACCGATCGTCCCGCTTGGCCTTCTGTTCTTCGCCCTCGCCGCTTGCGAAGCTCGAGTCGACACCGAAGAAGCGAGCATTGCCGATCAGGTCCTCTACGAAGAACAGAACCCGACAGATTGCGATCCGGTAGTGTTTGAGGAGATTGCGCTCACCCATTGCATCGCCACGCCCGAAAGGCATAGCATCCGGATGGTGCTGGATAATGAAGACGGTGAAGTCTTCGGCAGCTTTGCTGCTTATGCCGCTGCGCGTCCCGCCGATGCCGCACCGGTGGCTTTTGCGACAAATGGCGGCATGTTTGACGAGGATAGCGATCCGATCGGCTACTATGTCGAGAATGGGGAGCGTTTGCAGACGCTCGATCGCGGCGAAGGCGATGGCGATTTCTACCTTCTCCCCAATGGCGTCTTCTTTGGCGATGCAAGCGAGAATTGGACCGTCTATAATACTGAGCGCTTCTACAGCAATGTTTTGCGTCGCCCTGATTTCGGCACCCAGTCCGGACCGATGCTGGTCTTGGCAGGCGAACTGCATCCGGCGTTCGATCCCGAAAGTGGAACGCTGGAAATCCGCAATGGCGTTGGTATTGACCCTGCCGGACGCGCCCATTTCGTGCTTAGCGAGGAGCCAGTCAGTTTCGAACGCTTCGCCCGCTATTTTCGTGATGTAATCGGAGCGCCCAACGCGCTCTACCTGGATGGCGGAGTTTCGCAATTGTGGGACCCTGCACGCGAACGCATGGATAATCGTGCGCCCATCGGTCCGATGATCGTGGTGGAAATGCGCGAAGATTCCCAATAAGGGCGCTAACCATGATCCTGGTAATCGACAATTACGACAGCTTCACCTTCAACCTGGTCCATTACGTGATGGAGCTGGGCGCAGAGGTCGTGGTGAAGCGCAACGATGCCGTTTCTGTCGAAGAAGCCCTCGCACTCAAGCCGCAGGGTGTCTTGATCTCCCCCGGCCCTTGCACGCCAAACGAAGCGGGTATCAGCCTTCCGCTCGTCGGCGCCTGTGCCGAAGCCGGCATTCCGTTGCTTGGTGTTTGCCTGGGCCATCAGTCGATCGGCCAGTATTTCGGCGGCAAGGTGGTTCGCGGCGGGTTGATGCATGGCAAGACCAGCCTTGTAGACCACGACAATACGGGCCTTTTCGAAGGTATCCCCTCTCCCTACACCGCCACGCGCTACCACTCGCTGATCGTCGACGACATTCCCGATTGCCTGGTAGTCAACGCCACCAGCGAAACTCCGGGGTTGGATGGAACTGCCGTCATGGGCTTTCACCACAAGGACTTGCCGATCCACGGCGTGCAATTCCACCCGGAAAGCATCGCCACCGAACATGGCCATGCCCTGCTCGCCAATTTCCTGAAGATTTGCGGAATCAATGTGAAGGAAGCGGCGTGAGCCTTTCCATGTCCGAAGCCGAGGCGCTGTTCGCGCGCATGCTCGATGGCGAGATGGCGGAAGACGAAATCCGCGACACTCTGGTCGAACTGGCCGATCGCGGTGAGACGGCGCAGGAAATCGCCGGGGCGGCCAAGGCCATGCGCGATCGTATGCTGCGCGTGAGAGGCCCGGCCAATGCTATCGATGTCTGCGGTACGGGCGGCGATGGCCAGCACTCGCTCAATATCTCGACCGCCACATCGCTTGTGGTCGCCGCATGCGAAGTCCCCGTAGCCAAGCATGGCAATCGAGCAGCAAGCTCCAAGGCCGGTGCCGCCGACACGCTAGAGGCTCTGGGTCTCGATCTCGACAAGGTTGCTGAAGCCTCGGAAGAGACCCTGAACGATCTCGGCATCACCTTCCTCTTCGCCCAAGCGCACCACCCTGCAATGAAATATGTCATGCCGATCCGCAAGGCGCTGGGTCGGCGGACGATCTTCAACTTGCTCGGCCCTCTGGCCAATCCCGCTGGGATCACTCGCCAGTTCGTCGGCATTGCATCGCCCGATCTGGTGGAAACCTATCGCGATGCCATGAAGCTGCTGGGTATGCAGCGGGCGATGATCGTGTCCGGGCTGGAAGGGCTTGACGAAATTTCCATCGCTGGCCCCACGCGGATCGCGACCATCGGGCTCGACGGTTTTGGCGATCAGGTGACGCCCGAAGACGCCGGCCTTCCTACGCAGCCTCTTGAGGCAATTCGTGGCGGCGATGCCGAATACAACGCTGCCGCGCTGCGCTGCCTGTTGGACGGAGAGGCGGGCGCCTATCGCGATGCGGTGCTGCTCAATACTGCAGGCGCACTTATTGTCGCCGGCGAGGCCAGGGGTTGGAAGGAAGGCGTCGAAGAAGCTGCCGAAGCCATCGACAAGGGACTCGCCAAAGCGCTGCTTGATTGCTGGATTGCGGCGACCAAATGATCAACAAGCTCATCGACATCTGCGATACCAAGCGCGGTGAAGTAGCTTCACGCAAGGCCGAGGCCAGCGTCAGCGATCTGGATCGACGCGCATCTGAGCAGAGCGCCCCGCGCGGATTTCGCGCTGCACTGGAAGCCAAGGTTGCGACCGGTTTCGGTCTGATCGCAGAAATCAAGAAGGCGAGCCCCTCCAAGGGCCTGATCCGGGCCGAGTTCCAACCCGCTCAGCACGCAGTCGATTATGCGAAGGGTGGCGCAGCCTGCCTGTCGGTGCTTACCGACGCGCCCTATTTCCAGGGGCATGAGGACTATCTGATCGCTGCACGCGCAGCCTGCGACCTGCCGGTGATCCGCAAGGACTTCATGGTCGATCCGTGGCAGGTGGCCGAATCCCGCGCGATCGGGGCGGACGCCATCCTGATCATCGTCGCCGCGCTCGAAGACGCGCTGATGGCCGAGATCGAGGCTGCCGCCACCGAACGCGGCATGGACGTGCTCGTCGAAGTGCATGACGAAGCCGAAATGGAGCGCGCCGCTCGCCTGCAATCACGGCTGATCGGCGTGAACAATCGGGATCTGCGCACATTCGTCACCGACCTTGCCACTACAGAGCGGCTCGCGCCGCTGGCACCGGAAGGCACGCTGCTGGTCGGAGAAAGCGGGATCAACTCCCATGCCGACTGCCAGCGTCTCGCCGAAGCTGGCGTGAGATGTTTCCTGGTGGGCGAGAGCCTTATGCGCCAGGCAGATGTGGAAGCAGCGACGCGGGAACTGCTCGGCTGATCTTGCACCTTCACGCATTCCCCCTGCCCTAACCGCTGAAAATCTGGCATGGGGCGGCGCATGAGCAAACTGACCCATCTCGATGAAAGCGGTGCCGCGCGCATGGTCGATGTCGGCGACAAGCCGCAGACCCAGCGTTCCGCCACTGCTGCGGGCCGCATCCGTATGTCCGCCGCCACATTGGAGGCTGTACACGAAGGTTCCGGTCCCAAAGGCGATGTTCTGTCCACCGCGCGGATCGCCGGGATCATGGCCGCCAAGAGGACAGGCGATCTCATTCCCATGTGCCATCCCTTGATGCTAGACACGGTCAGCGTGGATTTCACATTCGAAAACGACGCCATTACCGTCACAGCGCGCGCAGCCCTGACCGGCAAGACGGGGGTTGAGATGGAAGCCCTCACCGCCGCCTCTATCGCCCTGCTGACCATCTACGACATGGCCAAGGCGCTCGAAAAGGGCATGGTCATCGAACAGGTCCGGCTGATCGAGAAAACCGGCGGCAAGAGCGGCGACTGGCACGCTGAATGAGCCTGCCTGCGCCGATCCCGCATGAGGAAGC
>CAJXLD010000125.1 GCA_913055595.1 uncultured Altererythrobacter sp. | reverse complement strand
TACCAAGGCCAGCCATGCCGATACCGCGGCGGCTCTTGGGGAAAGTATCGAAGATGATCGAATTGGCGGCGGGCTGTGTTGCGCCTTCGCCAATGCCCACGCCGAGGCGCGAAATGGCAAGCAGGGCAAAGCCGCTGGCAAAGGCGGCGAGGCCGGCAAAGAAGGACCACACGGCCAGGCAAATCGCCAGCAATTTGGTTCGTGTCCAGCCGTCTACCAGCCTGCCCAATGGCAGCGAGAAGAGCGCATAGAACAGCGCGAATACCGTACCGTAGAGCAGGCCGATTTCAGCATCGCCAATGCCCAAATCCTTGCGAATGTCGTTAGCTAGAATGGCAAGGATCTGCCGATCCAGCAGGCTCATTGCCTGCGCGCTGGAGACCAAAAATAGCGCGTACCAGCCGTAACGGCCAATCTTTTTGGCTTCAGGAATGTTTGCTTCGGCACTGGTCGCCATAAATCGTTCCTCCCCCTCTCAGACTGCGCGAAATATCAGAGTTTGAACAGTGTTTCCGCGTTGGTCTGGTAGAACTTCTTCATCGTAGCGGCGGGAAGATCCATGTCATCCAGAAGGCGCACCTCGTCCGGTACATATTGATAGGGATAGTCCATCGCATAGAGCACGCGGTCTTCGCCCATCACTTCCATCATCAGCTTGATCGATGCGGGCGAGGGCAGGCCGCTATTGGTACCCCAGACATTGTTGCGCAAGTAGTAATGCAGCGGGTGCTGCAGCGGCTTGAGCCGCTCGTAGCGCTGCGAACGGACACCGGCGTTGAACATGTAATTGAGTCGGTCGATCCAGAAGGGCAGGCCTTCACAACCATGGCCGAGTGCCAGCTGCAGCGCGGGATAGCGATCGAACACGCCAGTCGTCAGCATGCGCAGCGCGTGATAGCTGGTCTCGACGGCAAAGCCGAAGACCGCGCCTTCCAGCCCGGCCTCGACCATGCCGCCGATCATGTCGTCGGGCGGGCCCTGCGGGTGGACGTAAAGCGGGATGTCCATATCCGCGCAGGCGCGCAGGATCGGATCGAACTGTTCCTCGTCCAGATAGTGCCCATGCGTGTGGCTGTTCACCTGCACGCCGACAAAGCCCAGTTCCTCCTTGCCGCGGCGCAATTCCTCCACCGACCATTCGGGATCCTGAGGGCAGATCGCAGTCATGCCGATGAAACGGTCAGGGTATTTCTCGCAAGCCGCTTTCAGGTGGTCATTGGCGCGGCGGGCGATGCCCTTGGCCTCTTCCACATCATGGATCGACTGCACGCCGGGGCTGGTGAGCGCGAGCACCGCCTTGTCGATCCCCGCATCGTCCATCGCCTGGATGCGCAGGGGCCCAAGATCGAGCAGGCGTTCGCGGATGAAGGTGGTGCGTTCACTTGGCGAGGTACCATAAAAGCCCCACAGGCTGACCGTGCCTTTGTCCGCCTTGCCTTCCTTCACCAGCCGAAGGATCGCGTCGAGCTGTTCCTGCGTGGCAAAGGCTTCTTCGGTGGCAATGCGGAGGTAGCCGCGGTCTCCGCCGGTTTTGAGTTCGTGGGTCACAAGTCAGGTCCTGTTGCGATAGGAAGCGGGCCAGATGCCCTGCTTGCCGGGTGAGAGAATGCCATTGGGATCGATGCAGTTCTTGATCCGCTCGGCGAAACGCCGCTGGGCGTTGTTGTTGAAATCATAGAGCGCGGCGACCTCGTCCATGAAATCGACATGACTGCGATATTCGCCGTAACCGAGCTTGGCCGCCGGTTCGAGCATGGACTTGGTCGCGGCATAGGCCTCGCGCGTCTGCGCCTCGTTCTTGGTGTCGAACACGATCAGCGCGACATGGATCATGGCTCGCCTGGTGACGATGATCGCTGCCGAATAATCGAGATTGCGCTCGTTCAGCACCTTGCGGGTGAGGTCGCGGATGGCGATGCCATCCTTACCGGAAATGGGCATGGCGCAGGAAAAGCCGATATGGCCGCCTTCCTCGCCGCCGTACCAGCGTGTCATCTGGTCCAGCGCCATGGAGGGGATGCCCGCCTGCACCACATGATGCGGGTTGGTCATCTCGGGCAAATTGTGCCCGTCATATTCCTCGAACATCACCGAGCCGCCAGGAATGGAAGTCAGCGCCTTTTCGATCTTGGCGCGGTTATGCGCGACCACCGGAGCATCGCCCTGCACGGCAAAGCGCATCACCCAGCGGCCGAAACCGGGCGTGGCGGCAATCTTGTCGAGCACTTCATCGGGTATCGAATCTTCGCCGGTGTACCAGTGCTTGCGTTCGCCAAAGGCACTGGCGGCGCAAACGGCGTTGATGATCATCGGCTGGTTGGAGATCGTGCCGTCGATCATCAGCGGGCGCAGCACGTTGAGGAATGTGCCGTAATGCTCCTCGTTGTCGAGCATGAACCAGCCGGGGCAATAGACTTCTGGCGCATGCATCAGCGCGACGCCCATCTTGGTGACGATGCCATAGTTCGACTGGGTAAAGATGCCGTCCCAGCTTGGCCCTGCCGCGTGCGGGTAGACCAGCCAGTTGTGCGGATTGCTCATCCCGCCCATGCCGGTGCGCAATATCTCGCCATCGGGCAGCACCACTTCCATGCCACAATGCTGGCCCCAGTGATCGCCCAGCGGTGTGTAGCCCACCCCGTGCTCCAGCGCATTGCCGATGATCGAACCGCCGCCGAGATCGGGGCAGGACATCCACAGCTTGGAACCAATGGAGCGCAGGTGGTCGTAAAGGTCGAAGAAGCGCACGCCGGGTTCGACCAGCGCCATGCAGTTGTCCTCGTCCACTTCCAGCACGCGGTTCATGCGCCTGAGCGACATGGTGAAGCTGCCCGAAACGCGCGGGGCGCCTCCGCCATAGCCCTTGTTGCGGCCCTGGCTGCTGGTCCAGACCGGCGTGCCGTGCTCATTGGCGATGCGCAGTACCGCCTGCACTTCTTCGACGCTGCCGGGCATCAGCACCGCGCCGGGGCGATACCATTCCCCCGGTGGCGCGAAGGGGTCGCCATGATCCGCCATGCCAGCCGCATCGCTGATGACATTCTCTGTTCCCAGCGCCGCTTCCATGTCGCGGATCGCGGCGTCGAGGCCACCGGCGGGAATCGTATGCTGGTCCATGCGCTCTCTTTCCCTATTCGGAGAGCCTAGCCCTCGTGGACAGCCTTGAGAACCATGCAAGCACGAACGCCCTCGGGCCCGTCTTCGCTGCCATGGCCGGACCACTTGACGCCGCCGAAAGGCGAATCCGCGCCGCCGATCATATGGCTGTTAATGCCGACCATGCCCGCTTCGAGCTGGTTTGCCAGGCGGCGCTGGCGCTGTACGTCATTGGTCCAGCTATAGGCGGCGAGGCCATAGGGCAGGCGGTTGGCCTCCGCGATCATGTCCTCCTCGGACTTGTAGGGATTGACGATGGCAACTGGGCCAAACGGCTCCTCGTTCATGATATCGGCATCGAGCGGGACTTCGGAAATTACGCTGGGCGCATAGAAATAGCCCTGATTGCCGATACGCTTGCCGCCTGCGCCGAGCCTGGCGCCCTTGTCCACGGCATCGCCGATCAGCCGCTCCATCGCTTCGGGACGACGGGGATTGGCCATCGGGCCCATGGTCGTGCCGTCAACAAGGCCATCGCCCACGACTTGACTCTTGGCGCCTTCGATAAAGCCGTCGCGGAATTTCTCGAACACGTCCTCCTGCACGATAAAACGCGTGGGGGAGACGCAGACCTGTCCGCAATTGCGGTATTTCCCGCCCACTGCCGTGGCGAGCGCCTTGTCGACATCGCTATCTTTGAACACCAGCACCGGGCCGTGCCCGCCCAGTTCCATTGTCGTGCGGATCATATTGTCCGCCGCCAGCTTGGCGAGATGCTTGCCGACTACGGTGGAGCCGGTGAAGCTCAATTTGCGGATGATCGGGCTGGCGAGCAGGTGGCGGCTGACTTCGTCAGGAACGCCGAACACAGCCTGCGCCACTTCCTTGGGCAGGCCGGCATCGAGCAGGCACTGCAGAATGGCAAGCGCCGATGCAGGCGTTTCCTCGGCGCTCTTCAGGATGACCGAACAGCCCGCCGCAACGGGCGCGCCCAGCTTGCGGCCGGGGTTACCGATGGGGAAGTTCCACGGGGCAAAGGCGGCCACGGGGCCGACCGGCTCCCAGCGCACGGTGGAGCGCATGCCTTCGGGGCGCACCAGCTCGCGGCCATAGAGGCGCGAACACTCGCCTGCGTAGAAATTGAACAGCCCGACATTCATCATAACTTCGATACGGCTTTCCGCCAGCGGCTTGCCTTCCTCCATCGTCGCGATGCGGGCGATGTCTTCCTGGCGCTCGACCATCAGCCGCGCCGCGCCCTGCAGCACGTGCGCACGTTCCTGCGGGGTGGACTTGCGCCAGATCTTGAAGCCCCTGTCTGCCACTTCCAGCGCCCGGTCGAGATCGGCAGCGTCGGCCAGCGGCAATTCCGCCAGCGTTTCGCCGGTCACCGGATTGACCACGTCGAAGGTGCGGCGGCCCCCGCCGGACACTTTCTCGCCATCGATGATCATGTGGAGGGAGGGGTAATCGGTCATTTCAGGTCCTCTCGGGCAAGGATCAATTTCAATTCCGCTCGTCCTGAGCTTGTCGAAGGACGATCTGGCAGGACATTCGTGGTTCGACAAGCTCACCACGAACGGGGAGGCTTGGCCTCCCCGCAGGCGCCATCAGCCTTTCGCAGCTTCCCTTGCAGCATCGCGCTTGGCGTCCTCTTCCCAGCGTTCCGCCACCATTTCTTCGCCGGTGATCGGGTGCTTCATGTGGAAAGGTAGCAGCTTGTGCGTCGGCCACAGGAAGAAATCATCATAGAGCTCGTCCGGGCCGGCGGGATCCTCTGGGTAGAGCATCTTCATAAAGGGCACATATTCCGCCTCTGTATAGGCCCAGCCCTTGTCGAAATCGGCGTGCCAGTGCGGGAAATAGTTGAGCAATTTGATCCGCCACTTGCCGTCATCGCCCTTGGTATAGATGTTCTCGTAAAGGCCGCCTTCCCACCATTGGCGAACGCCCAGGCCGGCTGCCTCGTCGGTATAATCCTTGTGGCGACCGGCCTGCATGGTCGAGCGGCCACGCAGGCGCGCGGTCTTGCCGTCGGGATCGATGTCGATAATCGTCTGAATCTGCGGGTGGTCGAGCAGGAAGCCGTCTACCGGGCCGTTATTGTTGTGGGTGAAGCGCTTGCGGAAGCGTTCGATATAGAGCCGCTTGACGCCTGCCTTGCCTTTGAAGACGCCGCCGAAGAAGCGCACTTCGCAATCGTCGCTGAACAGGTCGACGACCTGGTCGTACATGCATTTGTCGATCAGATAGCCATAGAGATATTGCAGCTTCTTGACGTCCAGCTCATCCTCGCGGACGGTCAGGCGCTTTTCGAGTTCCTCGACCTTGGCGGCAAGGTCGGCCACGCTCACTTCAGACATTGACGATTCTCCCAAATTCGTAAGTGATGCTTACAATTGAGGGAGCCCGTCTGGCAAGGCTTAGAGGCGTGACAAACGCGGTTGCGAAATTGGCTGGCTGACTTGCCCTTTGAGCTTTGTCCCAGATAAGGAACGTTCAACGCCTAACACCTGACCTGCGTCGTCGCGACGCAGGTGGAAGGCAGCTCAGGGAGAATGCCATGTCGTCCTATCCGGACAATTACGCCCAGGACCGTGCCGAGATCGAGGATCTTATGGCGCGCTACCTGATGGCGATGGATTACAATGATTTTGACAGCTACGCCGACATGTTCACCGAGGAAGGTACGCTTGAATTCGCGCGTGGTGCGGTGACAGGGCGCGAGAATATTCGCGCGGCGGCCAAGGGCTTCAAGGAAGCGGTTGCGGGCATCTACCAGGATGTCGATGGCAATCCGGCGGTGCTGCGCCACGTGCTGTGCCAGTCGGTCATTCGCGTCGAGGGCGACAAGGCCTGGCACACCGGTTTCTGGTTCGAATGCGCCAATGACGGACCGCGGCTTGAAGAGGGCGGACGTGTCACGCCCACCCTCGGCACTTTCGGCATCTACGAGGATGACCTGGTCCGCGTCGATGGCGACTGGAAATTCGCCTACCGCAATATCAAGAATGAATTTCTCGCCGGGCGCGAAAGTGGCAGCGCGAATCCTGTATTGGCGATGGATGCCAAGGCTGAAAGCGCGAAGGTATGAAGCTTGCGTTCAGCTTGGCGCGTGCAAGGTGCGCGCGATGAAGCTCAAGATCTTGCTTGCCGTTTTGCTTCTGGCTTCCCCGCTATCTGCGCAGGAAGCCTCACCTGCTCCTGCAGGGCTCAACCTGGAGCAGCGCATGCTGGTGCGCTGTTCGGTCGCATTCGCCATGACCGCCTTTGCGCAGGACAACGGCAATGCGCATGCGCAGCAATACCCTCCGCTTGCCGAACGGGGGCAGGAATTCTTCGTCCGTTCCAGTGCACAAGTTATGGACGAGGTGGGCCTGGACTTTGACCAAATGGCCGCCCTGCATGAGCGCGAAGCGCAGGAATTATGGGACAATCAGCAGATCGACGAGATTATGCCCGCCTGCCTGCAATTGCTGGAGCAATCGGGATTGTAGAGACTCGCTACTTGCGGCAATAGCAGTGCATCCATGTGGCAACTCTACCAATTCCCGCTCTGCCCTCTCAGCCGCAAGACGCGCCTCGCCTTGAGCGAAAAAGGCGTAGGCTATGATCTGGTGCATGCCTATCCCTGGGATGCAGGGGATGAATTCTACGCCCTCAACCCCGCCGGACGTACGCCAGTTCTGCATGATCCTGCAAAGCGGCTGACGCTAATCGACAGCCAGGCGATCTGCGAATATTTCGAGGAGACGGTAGACAAGACACCGCTGATCCTCGGCAATGCCGTGCAGCGCGCGGAGATACGCAGATTGGTGGCTCTGTTCGACCAGAATTTCTTTGCCGATGTCACCCATCCGCTGATGCACGAGAAGATGAAGAAGCGGCTGGTCCTGCGCACTTCGCCCGATTCCGGCACCTTGCGCAGCGCCATGCGGCTGGCGCATGAGCACCTTGAATATATCGATTGGCTGGTGGGCAATCGCCGCTGGCTGGCCGGTGTGCAATTGAGCCTGGCCGATTTTGCCGCCGCCGCGCAGATATCCGTCGCGGACTACCTCGGCGGGATCGACTGGAGCGGGCATGACGAGGCGCATGGCTGGTATCGCGTCATGAAGAGCCGCCCCAGCTTCCGCCCCTTGCTGACCGAAAAGATGGAAGGCTTGCCGCCGCCGAGACACTATTCGGACGTGAATAGTTGAGTTGAAAGCGCGCCTTCGCTGACCATCTATTAAGGCGAAGGAGATTCCATGACAGACAAGCTTGAGCTCAGCGAAGAGGAATGGCGCAAGCGCCTTAGCCCCGAACAATATGCTATTCTGCGCCAGAAAGGCACCGAGAGGGCCTTTACCGGCAAGTACGAGCAAAACAAGCAGGCCGGCATCTACAAATGCGCGGGTTGTGGCTTGCCGCTCTTTCTCAGCGATACAAAATACAACAGCGGATCGGGCTGGCCCAGTTTCACCGCTCCTGCGTCAGGCGAGGCGGTGGACGAGCATCGCGACACCAGCCACGGCATGATCCGCACCGAAGTGACCTGCGCGCGCTGTGCTGGCCATCTGGGGCATGTATTCCCCGACGGGCCGGGCGAAAACGGGCTGCGCTATTGTATCAATTCCGCCTCGCTGGAATTCACACCAGAGGATAAGTAAGCCCGATCGTGCGCTCTCGCGTTCACCCTGCGTTACGATTGCCCTATGCATGGCGCATGCAGAACGACGGGTGAATTGCGCCCGATAGCGGGGTAATAAGGGCCGATATGGCGAGAAAGCGGAACAT
>CAJXLD010000124.1 GCA_913055595.1 uncultured Altererythrobacter sp. | reverse complement strand
TTGGCTTTGCCGGTATTCGGGCGCTGCTTTGCCGGTCTCTCGTTCGGGCGTCTGTTGCTTTTGCCCTTGCGTCCACCGGCGCTTCTTTCGCGGCCGTCCGGCGGAATGATCTCCGCCATTTCGATAAATACTCGCTATTCAAAAACCCGCCACATGAGCGGAACCTGATATCAGGCTAACGCAAGGGCGGGTTTGTAGCAAGTTGGGAGCGATATCAGCCTTCTTGCCGCCCGCCGTCTTCGCGCGCGGGAGCGAGCAGGGCTGGGAGGAGTTGAACGTCACGCTCGGCTTGCGGATCATCCACGCCGATCACGATATCCTCCTGCTCCACATCGTCGCGATAGGTGCCGTGGAGATGATCCCATAGCGCCACACCGCTGCTCCAATTGCTGTCCATCTCGGATAGCGCCTGGCTGTGATGGATGCCGTGCATCCTCGGCGTGGTAACCACTCTGGATAGCTTCTTCTCCCATCCATCCAGCAGGCGCGTGTTCGAATGATGGAACAGGACAGATAGCAGGAAGAAGGTCTGCCAGCGCTTCAGCGTCTCGGGGTCGACGCCGCTTACGCGTACCTGCACCATCCGCCAGGGTAACGAAACCAGCATGTCGGCGAAATGGAAACGCAGCGCCGTGCTCGCATCCATGTCCGGATCGACATGGTGCACGCGGTGGAAGCGCCACAGGAATGGGACTTTATGTGTGGCGATGTGCCAGAGGTAGAAACCGTAATCCATGGCGAGGAAAGCCGCCGCCTTGCCCAGCACGCCGCCTCCCAGCCAGTGCTGGATGCCGCGATTTCGCTCAGCATTGCGGCGCGCGACGGCCTGCGTCGTCGGGTTCTCGGCAGCCACGATCATGGCCTGGCATGCCGCTCCCATGGCGACATTGCGCGTGATGCGCGGCAAGGTCTTGCGCTTCTTCGTGCGCAACGGTTGCGCCCGCTCGGCGAGCAGGATCGCGCCCACCGCTCCTACGGTGACTGTCACGCCCAGCGCCTTGAGGAATCGCGATGCCATGTATCCGATCATGGAGGTTCGCCAAAGCCGCGTCCACTCGTTAGGAGAGGGGCATGAGCGCCGCCGTGATGCCCAAGATTGCGCTGTTTGCCCGCTACCCGACGCCCGGTGCGGCCAAGACGCGTCTGATCCCCACCTTGGGTGGGGAAGGGGCCGCGCAGGTGCACCGTCGGTTGGTTGAACGCACAATCGCCACGATCCGTGAGAGCGGGGTGCCTTTTGCCCTCTGGTTTACCGGAGCATCGCGAGAGGAGTTTGCCGTTTGGCTGGGCGAGGATGTCGAGCTCGTCGAGCAGCGAGAAGGCGATCTGGGCGAACGACTTGCCTGCGTGGTCGCGCCTGCCATCCTGCTCGGTGCAGATGTGCCGGACCTGCCAGCGCAAACATTGCGACAGGCGGTAAATGGGTTGAAGACCAGCGATGTGGTGATCGGCCCGGCGCTGGATGGTGGGTATTACCTGCTTGGTTTCAACCAGCCAGTGCCATTCCTGTTCGATGATATGCCCTGGGGAACAGAAGGGGTGTTGGCGGCGACCATGGCGCGGCTCAGTACGCGTGGACTGAAACCTTTGATGCTCGATCCACTGGACGATTGCGACCGGCCAGAGGATCTGGAACGCCACCCGGAATTGTTTGCCTGATGCGTATTTCCATCGTCATTCCCATGCTCGATGAGGCGAAGGCCCTTCCTGCTTTGCGCGAGGTGCTGCAGGCGCTCGATCCTGCACCCTTCGAGATCATCTGCGTCGATGGCGGCAGCGAGGATGGCTCGGCAGAGCTGGCGGAAGGATACAGCTGGCAGGTCATCACGAGTGCGCGTGGGCGGGGAATTCAGATTAACACTGGCGTCGAGGCAGCGAAGGGCGATGCGGTGCTCGTGCTCCATGCCGATAGCTATCCGCCCGTCGACGCGATGTTGGTGATCAATCAAACGTTGGCCGATCCGAAGATCGCGCTAGCGAGCTTCACGCCTGTCATTCGCGGAGCCAGCAAGACGCGTTGGGGAACCACGCTGCACAATTGGGCCAAGACCTGGTACGCGCCGCTGCTGTTCCGCCCGCATTTGTTCGTGCAGGGCGTGCGCCTGCTGTTCGGCGATCATGGCATGTTTTTCCGCCGCGCCGATTTCCTGAAAGTTGGCGGATGCGATCCGCAGGCCAGGGTAATGGAAGAAGCCGACCTGTGTATCGCCATGGCGCGGCTGGGCAAGGTGAGGCTGGTGGCGCGCGCGATCGAAACCTCAGACCGACGCATCGCCGAATGGGGCGCACTCAAAGCAAACTGGATCTACCTCAAGGTCGGTTTTCTCTGGGCTATGGGTGCGCGGGAACGGCTGGAGCGACATTATCCCGATGTGCGTTAGGCGCAGCGGGAAGATAGCCTGACGCAATGCCAAAAGCGATCAGCCGGTCGAGCCATGCAGGATCGGTAGGCGCACAGGCAAGGCCGGTCAGCGCGCGGAAGTTGTTGTCGTCAAAGCGCGGCGAGCGGGTGAAATAGCTGCCGAAAGTGGCGATCATGCGCGATGCGACGCGCTGTTCCACCAGTGAAAGCGCTGTGGGATCGTAATCCTGCGGACTAACCACAAGCGGATCGGAGAAATGCGCGATGCGTCCCACGCCATGTGCCAGTTCGGCGGAAGGCAATGGCGCTGAAGCGGTGAGGTGGAAATAGCCGCCCTCAGCCTCATCCATGCGCTCGGCAATACGGGCTAGCCCTTCGGCTACATGGTCGATGGGCACGAGGTTGAGCGTGGATGCAGGGTCCGCAGGAAAGACACTCACCTTGCCGCGCGCCATCAGGCGGAAGACGTTGCAGAGCGAGGGGAACTCGCGGATCTGCCCGGTCGCGCTATCGCCCAGGGTAATCGATGGGCGGGCGACGGCGAATGGAACGCCGCTTGCCGCAACCACGCTTTCGGCGCGGGCCTTGCTGGCTTCATAGCCATTGGCAAAGCGGGTTCCGGCTGGGACCGGCTCCTCTTCAATCACGCCCTCACGCAGGCCGCAGACGTAGGCGGTGCTGACATGGAGGAACCGTGCGCCGCATTCTCGCGCGAACTCCACTGTATGGCGCGTGCCTTGCACGTTGTCGCGCTCAAGCTCTTCCTCGGGCGCGTCGAACTCGAGCGAGGCGGCACAATGGATGACCAGATCGATATCGTGGTCGGCCGGATCGAGGCCCATTAGCGGAAGCGTGATATCACCGGAGACTATCCGTGCGACAGGAACCAGCACGCCATCATTGCCGTGCACATCCCTTGTCCGACGAACCATCGCGGTCACTGCATGCCCTCGGGCAACCAGTCGCGCGCAGACTTCTCCGCCGATCAGGCCTGCAGCACCAGTGACGAAGATTTTCAGCAGCACGATGCCTCTTCGGACTTGGCGGGGTTGGCATCGCTCTGGCCAAAGGGCACCGCTGTGCCGCAACCGGGGAAGACGCCAAAATGCGTGTCGAAATTGCCAATGAAGTCGAAATGCGGGGCAAAGCGCGTTTCGGCGAGCATCAGCCAGCTATTGCCGCAGACAGGAAAGGCGCGTCCCTTCTCAATGGAATGGTGGTTGTCGAGATGGAACATCTGCTCCTCGCCCGGCACCGTGCCCTTGTAGATCACGGCCTGGCCATAATCCTCGCATCGCGGCTCCAGCGCGTCCAGCTTGAACAGGCGATAGGTGGCAGAAACGAAGGAAATGCCTTCCAGCTTCTTCGCTACCTCGGCATCGTTGATCGCCAAGGGTCGGTCGGTGACGAGGCGCGGATCGGCAAAGCCTGCGCGCTTGGCGAGCATGTCGAAATCGCCCCAATAGAGAGCGCCCGACAGGCATTCGCCGTGCAGCACCGGATCATCGATCAGGTGTGCGGGCACGCGGCGGTCGGCATAGACGTCGGAGAAATATAGCTCGCCGCCGGGCTTGAGCAGGCGGTGCGCCGCGCGGAAGACCGCCTCCTTGTCCGCTACCAGGTTGATCACGCAATTGGAGACGATGACATCAAAGCTCTCCGGCTCCAGATCGAGCCGGTCGAGCTTCTCGACATCGCCTTCGACAAAGCGGACATTGCGATAGCCGAATCGCTCGGCATGCCAATCGAGATGCTCGTTCGCCACGGCAAGCTGTTCGGGCGTGGCGTCGACGCCGGTGACAGATCCGTTGGCCCCCACAAGCTGCGCGAGCAGATAGGCATCCTGCCCGCTGCCCGATCCCAGATCGAGCACGGTGCATCCCTCGATCGCCTGCGGCACCACCAGCCCGCAACCGTAGTAGCGTGCCTTCACCTCCGGATGGACATTGGCCAGCGCCTCAAGAATGGCTGGCGCGGGCCTTTCCAGCGTGCAGCAGGCGTCGGTGCGCAAATCCGCGCTGCCTTCCAGCACCTTCCCGTAATAGTCCTGAGAATTCTGGAGATTCATGAAACCAATGATCCTTCGTTGCCGAATTGGGGAACATAGACATGATTGTTCTCGCTTGGCAGGGCTTTTCGGTTACTTTGGGATCTGATGGGATCGAAATACACTCATGATGTGATTGTGATCGGCGGTGGCGCAGCCGGGCTGACGGCGGCGGGAGGCTGCGCCTTGTTCGGCCTCAAGGTCGCGTTGATCGAAAAAGGCGCAATGGGCGGCGAATGCCTCAACAATGGTTGCGTTCCGTCCAAGGCGCTGATTTCGTCTGCCCGCCGCGCTGCAGAGGCGCGCGAGGAAAAACGGCTGGGTGTGCAACTGGCCGCGCCAACGGTCGAATGGGCGGGCGTACACAAGCATGTTCACGATGCCATCGCCGCCATCGCTCCGCACGATTCGCAAGAACGTTTCGAGGAAATGGGCTGCGAGGTCATTCGCGATTATGCGAGGCTGGTAGATCGCAACACCGTGGAAGTTGCGCGACGAAAGCTGACCGCACCACGTATCGTGCTTGCGACCGGTTCAACGCCTGTCATTCCACCGATCGAAGGGATCGAGAGCGTTCCCTATCTCACCAATGAAAACCTGTTCGAGCTGACCGAATTGCCCAGCCACCTCGTAATTATCGGAGGTGGCGTAATCGGGATGGAGATGGGCCAGAGCTTCCGGCGGTTGGGCAGCGAGGTGACAATTATCAATCCGGGGAGTCTGCTTATACGCGATGATCCGGAATCGGTTGCTGTGGTACAGGACCAGATGCAGCGCGAAGGCGTTCGTTTTGTCGATGGCCAGGCAGTGAGGATTGCCGGAGCAACGGGCGCGATCACGGTCGAAACAGATGGCAGAGAAGTGATTGTCGGCTCGCACATTCTTCTCGCCGTTGGCCGTAAGGCGCGCGTTGCGGACTACGGTCTGGAAGAGCTGGGCGTAGAGCTTGGCCAGAACGGCATCAAGGTGGATGCCCGCCGCCGCACTTCGGTGAAGAACATATATGCGATTGGCGATTGCCGCGAAGGGCCGCGGCTAACCCATGTCTCGGGCTATGAAGGCTCCAATGTTGTGCTGGAGATAGCCACTGGCCTGCCAACCAAGGTCGATTGGCGCGCATTGCCCTGGTGCACCTATACCGAGCCCGAAGTGGCGCAGATCGGCATGACCGAGGATCAGGCGCGCAAGACGCATGGCGATGCCATCACAGTGGTGCGCGAGACATTCGACCATAATGATCGCGCAGTGGCCGAAGGCGAGGCTGCGGGCCACATGAAGCTGGTGCTGAAGGGCAAGAAGGTGCTGGGCGCGAGCATCGTTGGCAAGAATGCCGGCGAACTTCTGTTGCCGTTGACGCAGGCGATCACGGGCAAGAGCAGCACATTCGCGCTGGGCGGAGCGGTGATAGCCTATCCCACGCGTTCGGAGATCACCAAGGCGCTCGCTTTCAAGGCGTGGGAGCCGACTGTCTTTGGCGGTTTGCCGAAGAAATGGGCGGGCTTGCTAGCATGGATGAGGCGGATGTTCTGATGGCGACGCGATCGAAAAGCCGGAACGCGCCGACCGGCCCGTCCCCCTTTGCACTGCCCGAAAAGCAAGAGCTCAAGCCAGAGAAGTTTGTCGATCCGGCAGTGACCGCAGACGGCTCGACGCGCGCAAGCATTGCGCTGGAGAAGCTCGATACGCTGTGGTTCAACACCGGTACGCTGTGCAATCTCGCTTGCGCCAGCTGCTATATCGAAAGCTCGCCCACCAATGATGCGCTGCTTTATTTGACCGCCGAGGAGGCCGCGCGCTTTCTTGACGAGATTGCCGCATCGGGCCGCTCGGTGCGCGAAATCGGCTTTACCGGCGGCGAGCCCTTCATGAACCCGCACTTCCCCGCCATGCTGGAAGACGCCTTGTCGCGCGGGCACGAAGCATTGGTGCTGACCAATGCGATGAAGCCCATGCGGCGACACGAAGCGGTGTTGCTGACGCTGAAAGAACGCTTTGGCAACAAGCTCACGCTGCGCGTCTCGATCGATCACCACACCAAGGCGGTGCATGAGGGCGAGCGTGGGCCGAACAGCTGGGCGCCTATGATCGATGGGCTGCAATGGCTTTCCGCCAATGGCTTTTCCATCGCCGCCGCCGGACGCCATCTCGCCGGAGAAAGCATGGCTGAGGCGCATGCTGCTTATGCCGAACTCTTCGCGCGTGAAGGCATTGCCATCGACGCCTATGACCCCGCGCGATTGGTAATCTTCCCCGAGATGGATGAGAGCGCCGACGTGCCCGAGATTACCGAGGCATGCTGGGGCATTCTCGGCAAGAACCCCTCGGACATCATGTGCGCTTCAAGCCGCATGGTCGTCCACCGCAAGGATGAGGATTCCGCGCGCGTGGTCGCCTGCACCTTGCTGCCCTATGACCCGCAATTTGATCTGGGCGCGACGCTGGAAGAGGCGGACAGTCCCGTCGCGCTCAACCACCCCCATTGCGCGCGCTTCTGCGTGTTGGGCGGGGCGAGCTGCTCGGCTTGAGGTCGCGCCTTACACCCCTTGACCGAATCCAGAGCGCGTTCTAGAGGCGCGCCTCCATTGCCCCGTCGTCTAATGGTAAGACTACGGACTCTGACTCCGTCAATTGAGGTTCGAATCCTCACGGGGCATCCAATCTTCCCGACATTGCGGCACGAAGCCCCCTTCCTTCCTTGCGCGCGACGCCCTAGTGCGTGGCTGGAACATTGGGAGTATCACCTTGGATAAACGCAGGGATGACCGTGAGCACGATCACGATCTGGTAAATCGCAAATTCTACCCCGCGCAGACTGAAGCGGGATTTGCTGACAGCGGGGAGGCAGATACGCCGCAAACCCGGCACCCTTCCTATCGCCTGGCTTTTCGCGATACCGATTTCCTGCTGCGCGAGGAGCTGCGGCCCGTGCGCTTCCAGCTTGAGCTGCTCAAGCCCGAAATGGTGCTGGAGGAAGCACGCATCGGCTCGACGATGGTGATGTATGGATCGGCACGCATCCCTTCGCCGGAAAAGGCCGAGGAAATGAAGGCGGGCCTCGCTGACATGCCGGACCGTGAGCGGTTGATTGCACAGAACCTGATCGACAAGGCGAAATATTACGACGAGGCGCAGCTCGACGGCGCGCCGGCCAGCTTCAAGTCCGCGCCGGTCAATGCGCGCGGTTACCCGGACGTGCAGTTCTCGCTGCAATTCTACGTCGAGGACTGCACCGGCTGTGGCCTCTGCATCGAGGCCTGTCCGGCGCACAGCCCCGTCGAACCCGGCATCAAGGCGATCAACCTCGAGGAAAAGGCCCCGCTGGTCGCGGCCGAACGCGAGAACATCGCCTTCTTCGAGGGCCTGCCGGTCAACGATCGCGCCCGTGTCGATTTCGCCAATGTGCGCGGCGTGCAATTCCTCGAGCCGCTGTTCGAATTCTCGGGCGCCTGCGCCGGCTGCGGCGAGACGCCCTATGTGAAGCTCCTGTCGCAATTGTTCGGCGACCGGTTGATGGTCGCAAACGCCACCGGCTGTT
>CAJXLD010000123.1 GCA_913055595.1 uncultured Altererythrobacter sp. | reverse complement strand
GGGGACTTGCGCTTGTCGCGCTGAAAAGAAAAGACCTTATGGCGTCACGGCATATTTCCGGACAGCCCATTCGGCCCGCAGCGGCAACATGGGCGTCTCCGGGTAGAGCGAGATAGTCGGTATGGAAACTCCCTCTATTTCAGTCTGTTGCGCCTCCTCGATAAACCGTGGGGCGTTAGCATCCAGGCGAAGCAGTAGAATAACTGGGCCTTGCGTCACTGGAAGATCGATCAAGCCGACATTTCGAATTTCAAGCTTGCCGGACGTATTTTGCGGCGGACTCGCCCATAATCTGCTTCCGCGGATCTCCAGCGTTACGCCGTCATCGCCGATAAGCGCGGCTCCGCGATCGATCAGTGCGAGGGCAAGCGAAGACTTTCCAGATCCAGGCGGGCCTTCGATCAGAAGCGCCCCGGTTGGCAGCATGACACAGCTGGCTTGGCGAAGAGTATCGGTCATGCGCCCGGCAGATCCAGCACCAAGCAGGCGCCTTGCTTGTTATCGGGGCGCCCTTCTACCCTCAAGGAACCATCATGGGCTTCGGCTATTGTGCGGGCGATGGCCAGTCCAAGGCCGGAATGATTGCCAAAACTCTCCGCTTCGGGACGATCGGAATGAAACCGGCGGAACACTTTTTCACGTTCGCCTTCCGGGATGCCAGGGCCCTCGTCGCAAACCATCACGATCACGCGGCCACCCTTCCTCGAAAGGGTAATGGAAACTTCTGCGCCTTCACCTGAGAAGGACACCGCATTGTCGAGCAGGTTTTCGACAATGCGCTCCAGCCTCAGCGGCACGCCCATCACAGCCAGGTCTCCGGGACCACAGTCCAGAGTAATTCTGCGTCTTGCGTTTTCGCCGCGATCCTCGCGCGCGCGCAGAATGTTCTGGATAAGCCGGGCAAGGTCGACATGTTCGAATGTCGTGCGGCTGATCTCTGCATCGATACGGCTGGCTTCGGAAATCTCGCTTACCAGCCGGTCAATCCTGCGGACATCATGTGCGGCCACATCCACGAGTTGGAGAAATAGCGCGTCATCCTTGACCTTTGGCAGACTTTCGGTCGCGCTTCGCAACGAGGCGAGCGGGTTCTTGATCTCGTGCGCGACGTCCGCAGCAAAGCTCTCAACGGCGTCGATTCGGTGGCGCAGGGCGGCAGTCATATCCGAAACGGCGCGTGCCAGAACACCAATCTCGTCCTCGCGCTTCTGCATTCGTGGAACTTCTACCTCGCGTTCGCGACCCGTGCGGACCAGTACCGCAGCACGGCCCAATCGGCGAAGCGGTTCGATGATCGTATTGGCAAGGTAGAGCGACAAGACGATCGATACGATCAACGCCAGCGCGATAATGATCAACAGGCTGGTGCGGGCTTCGCGCACGGCATGGGTAATGTCGACGGCATTCCGGGTGGTCATCAAAGTCGCGCCATTGATCCCGACCGGCGCGGCCGCGTTGATAACAGGTGTGCCATCCACAGCGGAACGAAGCTCAATCTGCGACAGGCCCTGTTCCCGCACACGGGACAGTTCAGGCCAGGCATCGGCATGCTGGTTTGCGGGTTCCATGTAAGGTGGAGGCGAGGGCGCACCTACGGCAAGGTTAACTGCACTGTCCGTCCATCGGGCAATGTCTTCCATCAGCGGTGCAGCTTCGGGATCGCCAAAGGTAAAGCTGGGCTCATCCAGGGCAAAGGAATCGGCGGTGAGATTTCCTTCTGCGTCATAGAGCCTGACGCGCATGCGCTGCTCCTTGCCGATCTGGATCAGCAGCGCTTCCTGTCGTGCTCGCGTGGCCCCGGCCAGGGCTTCGGCAGTAATCTGCGCCTCGATCCTCGCGAGTTTGAAGCGTTCGTCGAGAAGCTGGCGTCGATAGGAATCGAGGAAGAACAGGCTGGCGGCCAGTACCAGCAGCGGGATTAGATTGACCGTCAATATTCGAGCGGTCAGCGATCTGGCCATCGGAAAGCCAAGCCTTTCAAGGCGGCCCCCATGGGTAGCATGCCTAGCCATCGGAAAAACTGTAGCCCGCGCCATAAAGCGTGTCGATTGCGGCAAAATCAGGGTCGGTCGCGCGGAACTTGCGCCGCAGGCGCTTGATGTGGCTGTCGACCGTGCGATCATCGACGAAGACATCGTCGGGATAGGCCGCATCCATCAGTTGATTGCGGCTTTTGATGACGCCTGGGCGCGAAGCAAGCGCTTCAAGAATCAAGAATTCTGTCACGGTCAGCGAAACAGGCTTTTCGTCCCAGGTCACCTGGTGGCGGGCCGGGTCCATCTGCAGGCGCCCGCGCCGCAAGATCGCTGTATCAATATCCTCGCCTTCCGACCGCTGATTGGTCGTTTCAAGCGGCGACCCGGTCCGTCGCAGGATAGCGCGAATCCGGGCCAGCAGCAGGCGCTGACTGAAAGGCTTGGCGATATAGTCATCGGCGCCCATCGCAAGGCCGGCTTCTTCGTCGGCTTCTTCATCCTTGCTGGTCAGGAAGATGATAGGCAGGTCTGACTGTTCGCGGAGTCGGCGCAGCAACTCCATTCCATCCATACGCGGCATCTTGATATCGAAAACCGCCAAGTCGGGTGGGTTGCCGAGAAGCGCCGAAAGCGCCGCTTCGCCGTCCGAATAGACTCGTGTGGCGAACCCTTCCGCCTGCAGGGCAATCGACAATGTCGTCAGGATATTGCGGTCGTCATCGACAAGCGCGATCGTTTGCTGGCCATCTGGTGCCAGATCGTCATCAGCTCGGACGGAACTACCTGTCATTGCGCCGATCTTGTCTCCGCACCCAACATGCAACAGACCTAACTTCATGTCGGCGAGGAGACAATGCCTTGCTCCGCCACACCGGACGATTGAAACCGTCGATATGTCTGAATGGAAAAACCGGGTGCATCTCTTCGCGGGTGCAAATTGACGAAGTGGGCATGCCCATCTAAGGGCTCAGGCCAAATGAACGGCGCAGCCCCTCTTGCTGCCGAGAAATCCTGCCGGGAGAACCTTTCAGTGTCGACGACGCTTTCCGTTTCACTTGCCGATCAGGGCATCGCCACCGCGGCGACCATTCACGCCAATCTGGGCACGGCCCCGCTCGTTGAACACGCCCTGGCAAAGGGCGAAGGTCAGCTGACCCGCCATGGCGCGCTGCTTGTCGAGACCGGCAAGTTCACGGGCCGTAGCGTGAAGGACAAGTTCATTGTCCGGGACGAGACGACAGAGGACACGATCAACTGGGGCGAGATCAACCAGCCGATGTCGCCGGAACACTTCGCCAACCTCAAGGAAGATTTCCTGGCCGCTGTGAAAGACCAGCAGGAACTTTATGTCGCCGATTTGTTCGGCGGCTCGCAGCCCGAATATCGCGTCAATGTGCGCGTGATCACCCAGATGGCCTGGCATTCGCTTTTTGTGCGTACGCTGCTCGTGCGTCCGACAGCGGACGAACTGGATGGATTCGCGCCCGAATACACCATCATCAACCTGCCCAGCTTCAAGGCCGATCCCGAACGGCACGGCTGCCGCAGTGATACAGTGATTGCCGTCAATTTCACCGAGAAGCTGATCCTGATCGGCAACACCGAATATTCGGGCGAAATGAAGAAGGGCGTGTTTGGCCTGCTCAACTACCTGCTCCCCGCGCAGGGAGTGATGCCCATGCACTGTTCGGCCAATATCGGTGCGGACGGCAAGAGCGCGATCTTCTTCGGCCTTTCGGGCACCGGCAAGACGACGCTTTCCGCCGACGCCAGCCGTACGTTGATCGGCGATGACGAGCATGGCTGGTCTGATACCGCCGTGTTCAACTTTGAAGGCGGATGCTACGCCAAGATGATCGACCTTTCCGAGGAAGGCGAGCCGGAGATCTACGCGACCACGAAGATGTTCGGTACGATATTGGAAAACGTGGCGATGGATCCGGACAGCCGCGAGCTGGACTTTACCGATGCCAGCAAGACCGAGAACACACGCGGTGCCTATCCGATCGACTACATCCCGAACACTTCGGAAAAGAATCTTGGCCCGGCTCCATCCAACGTCATCATGCTTACCGCCGATGCCTTCGGTGTGCTGCCGCCGATCGCGCGGCTGACGCCTGACCAGGCGATGTATTACTTCCTTTCCGGTTACACTGCGAAAGTTGCGGGTACCGAAATCGGCGTCACCGAGCCGGAAGCTACTTTCTCCACCTGCTTTGGTGCAGCATTCATGCCGCGCCATCCTTCTGTCTATGGCAATCTGCTGAAAGAACGCATCGCCAAGGGCGGCGCGCAGTGCTGGCTCGTCAATACGGGCTGGACCGGCGGCAAATATGGCGTAGGCCATCGCATGCCTATCAAGGCCACGCGCGCGCTGCTCAACGCCGCGCTGGATGGTTCGCTGAACGATGTTGAGTTCCGTGTCGATCCCAACTTCGGTTTCGAGGTTCCCGTGAGTGTGCCGGGCGTGGATACGGCAATCCTTGATCCTCGCGGCACTTGGGCGAATGGGACCGAATACGATGCCATGGCACAAAAGCTGGTTCAGCTATTCATCGACAATTTTGTGCAATTTGAAGCCTACGTCGATGAAGGGGTGCGCAAGGCTGCTCCGGCCGACGCCTGAAGAAGAGCTCAAGCTTTGCTGAAAGGGCATTGTTGAGGACAGAAACGGCGCGACCGGAGCGGTCGTGCCGTTTTCTTTTGTACCGGATCTGAAGTGTGACTTGCGTCAATGAACCGCGTGGAGGAAGATGCCATGCAATCGATATCTGGCAAGGAGAGTACTGATGAGCATTCTCGATGAAGTCCTCGAAGGTATCGCCGGCGCCCCGGATGATGTGGTGAACCTGGCAGAAAAGGTCGGAATATCACCGTCATTGGCTGAAAAGGCGATTGCGGCACTGGGCCGTTCGCATCAGATGCAAGGTGATACGGTGGAACTGGCGTCGGTGCAGACTGGGCTGGACAGTTCGGTTCTTGCGGCGATTGTCGAACAGATTGGCGGCGAGGGTTCGCTGACGCATTTCGCCAGCATGCTGGAGCATCATCCGCAGGCAAAGAGCCTGCTCGACATGCTCGACCGCGATGGTGATGGCAGCGCCTTGGACGATATTGCTGACGCGGCCAAGGGGCTGTTCGGGAAGAAATAATTGTTGGCATCCAGGGCGATTGCCCTTCCGATATGGCACAACGTTTCGAGGCGCGCTAGGAACGGTGCATGCTAGACACCGTCATGTCCATCACTGTTCTGGCCGCGTTCTTGCTTATGGGCGGCTCTGTCTGGCTATGGCGCAAGCAGGGGCCGGGCAAGCAGTCGATACTGATGATGATTCTCGCCTTCATCATGCTGTTCAATGTGGTGATCTGGGCAATCCCGGTCGAGCCAGTGGAAAGCGGTGCCGACACAAATGCCAGCACCGCCTCCGGCGACTGAATGCCCGCTCGCTGTCAACGGGCACTGCGACCCGACGCGCCAGAGAAGTTGAAAATCAATCCTCCGGGATCATCCAGCTGACAGCTCCGCGATAGATTCCGGCGATGGCTTCGCCGCTGCTGTCGATGGCGGGATCGAAACGTGCACGCTGGCTGATCATGCGGCAGGCTGTTTCGTCAAGGACACTGCGTCCGCTGCTGTTGACGATTCGGCAATCATCGACTCGGCCGTCCGTGCCGATTTCGAGCGCATAGGTCAGGTCACCCTCCCAACCGCGCTGCAGCGCGCGCTGTGGATAGTCGTTGTTGGTCACCCAGCCGAGTGGCCCGTTGCTGGGCCGCGGCGGCTGCGCTGTGAACGCGGGCGCGACAGGACCTATTTCAATGATGGGGGCGACAATCCCGATTGACGGTTGGAATGGCGGAAGTTCGATCGACACGAAGTCAGGTGTGGCCTGGCCGATGTCGATAATCGGATCGACCACAGTATTCGGCGCAGCCTGAGGAGGGCTCTCGATCACGGGATTTGGATCGGGAACAACTTCTGGCGGTGGAGGTGGGGTGACCGGGACATCAAAGGTCGTTGGGTCGTCAATAACGACCGGCTTTACATATTTGACCGTCAAACCGGCCACGAGGCCGAAGGCGAGGGCGATATGCACCAGCGCCACGCCAGTGGCCCCGGCCAGCCGCTTATGTGTTTGTTGCGGGTCGAGATAAGCCATGCGTTTCTCTCCTTTCCCAAGCATTCCGATGTGTTAGCTATCAGATATGTAATAATGTAACATTACATGGTTTGTGGAGGAATTGCAAGCCCGCGCCTTCAAGGGGCGCAGCTTATGCGAAGATCAGCGGCAGATCAGGTGATCGGGCAAGCCGGATCCAGGCGGAAGTCGAGATATTTGTCGACCGAAGCTTTCAGCTCCTCCGCTTCGTTCTCGAAGAAGTGGTTGGCGCGCGGAATCTCATCGTGGTGGATGGTAATGTGCTTCTGCGTCCGCAGCTTTTCGACCAGCTTCTGCACTGCAACCGGTTGCACCACCGTGTCGCCCGTACCTTGGATAAAGATGCCCGAAGCGGGACAGGGCGCAAGGAAGGAAAAATCATACATGTTCGCCGGCGGCGCGATCGAAATGAAGCCGCGAATTTCGGGTCGGCGCATCAGCAACTGCATGCCGATCAGAGCGCCGAACGAAACACCGGCTACCCAGGTCGTCTGCGCCTCGGGGTGAATAGACTGCACCCAATCGAGAGCTGCGGCGGCATCGGACAATTCGCCAATGCCATTGTCGAAGCTGCCTTGGCTGCGGCCTACGCCGCGGAAATTGAAACGCAGGGTCGCAAAACCGCGATCGACAAAGTTCTTGTAGAGCATCTGCACGATGCGATCATTCATGGTTCCGCCGCCCTGCGAATGCGGGTGCAGGATCATGGCCACGGGCGCGCGCGGGCGCGGGCCGGGGGAGAAACGTCCTTCAAGGCGGCCTTCAGGGCCGGGAAAGATCACGTGAGGCATGTGTAGTTAGCGCCCTCAAACTGAAACAGGATTACCGCGCGGGTAGCGCAGGTGAAGTCGGGGGCTATATAGGAATTCAACTTCAAATCGCAATTATTCGATGGGTGTCCCGATCCAAAACCGAATTTATCTCGATCACGCTGCCACCTCGCCGCTTCGAGCGGAGGCCAAAGAGGCGATGGATGAGGGCTTTGCCATCTGGGCAAATCCTTCCTCTCCGCATGCGGAGGGGCGCAAGGCGAAAGAGGCGCTTGAAGACGCACGCGCGAAGCTGAAGGCTGTGCTCGACTGGGAAGGCGAGGTCATCTTTACAAGCGGTGCCAGCGAGGCGTTGGCCCTTGGGTTGGGCCGGGCAAAGGTGGATCGTAGGCTGGCGAGCGCGGTAGAGCACGATTCGGTATATCGCGCTGCAGCTGATGCCGCCGTGGTTCCCATTGCCGAAGGCGCGATCGATCTAGCTGTGCTGGAGGAGGAGTTGGCAAAACCGGGCAAGGCGATCCTTGCTCTGCAGTCGGTCAATTCCGAAACCGGAACCGTGATGATCCCGCATGAGGGAACGCCTGCATTGGAGAAAATGCACGAGGCCGGCGGTTTGTTGCTCGCCGATTGTTCGCAGTCTGCAGGCCGCGTGCCTTTGCCCGATGCCGATATGGTGGTCGTCTCTGCCCATAAGCTGGGCGGCCCGATCGGCATTGGGGCACTGCTGGTACGCGACTATGCCTTGCTCAAACCTACAGGCGGGCAAGAGCGCGGTTATCGCGCGGGAACGGAGAACCTGCCCGCTGCCCTCGGCTTTGTTGCGGCGCTGGAAGCGGGCAATATCGGCAGCTGGCCCACGACCTATCCCGACCGCTTCGAGTTCAAGGATATCCTGCAGCGCAAGGGCGAGGTGCTGTGCCCCGGCCCGCAATGCTCGCACGTTCTATCGGTCGCGCATCCGGACATGAGCGCACAGGCCCTGCTAATCCGGCTCGATGCCATGGGTTTTGCCGTATCGGCGGGCAGTGCCTGTTCCTCCGGCTCGCTCA
>CAJXLD010000122.1 GCA_913055595.1 uncultured Altererythrobacter sp. | reverse complement strand
AGCCCCTCCCGCAAGCGGGAGGGGAGTATCGAGGCGCGCGGCCATCGCAGCCTCTCGCAGCGCCCGAAGCGTACGAAAATTCTTCAGCAAATCCCGCGCCGTCACCGCGCCGACATGGCGGATTCCCAAACCGAACAGAAGGCGCGCCGCATCGGGTTCCCGCTTGGCCTCGATGCTCGCAAGCAGGTTTTCGACCGACTTTTCCTTCCACCCTTCAAGCTTGAGGATGTCCGCCTTGCGATCCTTCAGCCGGAAGATATCCGCCGGACTTTCCAGCCATCCCAATGCAAAGAACTGATCGATGGTCTTTTCGCCCAGCCCCTCGATATCGAGCGCAGCGCGGCTGACGAAATGCTTGAGGCGCTCGGAGCGCTGGGCCGGACAGATCAAGCCGCCTGTGCAGCGGACATCGACCTCGCCCTCCTCGCTCACCGCCTCGCTGCCGCATTCGGGGCAATGATCGGGAAATGCGAAGGCAGGACGATTCTCATCGGGAGTCAGATTGCGCACCACCTGCGGGATCACATCGCCCGCACGCTGGATCACCACGCGATCTCCTTCCCGCACGCCCAGTCGGGCGATCTCGTCACGATTGTGCAGCGTGACATTGGTGACTGTGACACCACCCACGAGCACCGGCGCAAGCCTGCCGACCGGCGTCAGCTTGCCGGTGCGACCAACCTGGATATCGATATGCTCGAGCACGGTCTCAGCCTGTTCGGCAGGAAACTTGCGCGCGATAGCCCAGCGCGGCGCCTTGGCGACAAAACCCAAGCGCTTCTGCCAGTCGAGCCGGTCCACCTTGTAGACCACGCCATCGATCTCATAGGGAAGGTCGGCGCGCCGCTCCGAAATGCTGCGATAATGCTGCAGCATTTCCTCCAGCGTTTTGCACAATTTGAGATCGGGCGAGATCGGCAAACCCCAGTCGGCAATGCGCTGCATCACCTGCATCTGCGTATCGCCCGGCACTACCGATGCGGCACCCCAGCCATGAGCCCAGAAGCGCAATTTGCGTTTTTCCGTAACGCTATCATCCTTTTGCCGCAGTGATCCCGCTGCAGCATTTCGCGGATTGGCAAAGACTTTCGCACCTGCCTCTTCTTGCGCGGCATTGAGCGCAGCAAAGTCTTCTTTTGCCATGTAAACTTCGCCGCGTACCTCGAAGACATCGGGGGCATATCCGCGCAGCATTTGCGGGATGTCCGCAATGTGCGCGACATTGGCGGTGACGTTCTCACCCACCTGCCCGTCCCCGCGCGTGGCGGCGAGAACAAGCTCGCCCTTCTCGTATCGCAGCGAACAGGAGAGACCATCGATTTTGTCCTCCGCCGTCATGGCGACGGGCTCGTCATCGCTTAAAGCGAGGAAGCGCCGCACGCGACCGACGAAGTCTTCAACCTCCTCATCGGCAAAGGCATTGTCGAGGCTCATCATGCGCACTTCATGCGTCACCTTGGACAGAGGCGATGCGCTGACTTCGAAGCCTACTTCCTTGCTGGGGGAATCCTCGCGAACCAGATGCGGGAACTGCGCTTCCAACTCCGCATTGCGCCGCACCAGCGCATCGAATTCGGGATCCGAAATCTCCGGCGCATCTTCGGCGTGATAGAGCTTGTTGTGATGCGCGATCGCTTTCGCCAGGCGCATCAACTCATTGGCAGCTTCCGCTTCGCCGATCTTGTCGTCCATCACTCCCCCTCCTCTGAAGAGAAGTGAGATTTGTGCTTGCCGCTCATTCCTGGTCCATAATGATCTGGTTGTCGCGCTCGAACTGCCAGGCACCATCGGCATAGCTCATGCTGTAACGATAAGTCAGCGAGCTACTGTTGCCGTCGACAAATCCGCCGAAAGCTGTGCAATTGCTTTCGTCCGTGCAAGTGAAATTGTGCACGTTAAACACCATGGCCGGCTCGCCCGTTTCGCTGTCCTGCCAGCCATTGTCCAGCCAGGCGCAACGGGCCAACGGGGCAAGCCCTTCATAACGCGTCATCAGCTCGCGCTCCGCCTCTGGCGGAAGGGCAACCTCGGATCGCCCGTCATGCGTGCTCACGCAAATTGTGGGCCGCGTCGATACGTCGCTGGTAAAATAGGTGTCGAGCATGTTGTCGACCAACGCCAACAAGGGTTCGGATTGGTCGGACGCGAGCGAGGGAAACGATTCCTCGGCTGCGGGCTCGGCATCGTCCGGATGGGTGCAAGCTACCAGAGCCAATACGGCAAATGGAACGACAAAAATTCTCATCACACACCCTCCAGCAATCTGTCCGCTTGCGCGCGGGCTTCGGAGGTAATCTCCGCACCCGAGAGCATACGGGCAATCTCTTCCTGACGTCCAGCGGCATCGAGCAGGGCGACGGAGGTGCGCGTGACAGTGCCTTCGCTGCTCTTGGCGATCAGGTAATGCGTGCTTCCGCGCGCCGCGACTTGCGGGCTATGCGTGACGGCGAGCAACTGTCCGTCTCCGGCGAGACGCGCGAGGCGCTCGCCAATGGCAGAGGCAACCGCCCCGCCCACGCCGCGGTCGATCTCGTCGAAGATCACCGTGGTTGCCCCGCCCTTTTCCGCCAGTGCAACTTTGAGTGCGAGGATAAAGCGCGAGAGTTCGCCGCCTGACGCGATCTTGCCCAGAGGTGCAAAATCGGCACCGGGATTTGTGGCGATAAGGAATTCGACGCTGTCCATGCCATGTGCCCCCCAGCGTTCCTCGTCGAGCTGCGTAATAGAGGTGCGGAACCGCGCGGCGTCGAGCTTGAGGGGAACGAGTTCCGCAGCCACCGCCTCGTCCAGCGCCATTCCGGCGGCAACGCGTGTGGCGTGCAGCGCTTCTGCCTGTGCAATATAGGCTTGCTTGGTAGCCTCGGCCTCTTTCTCCAGTGCCGCGACATCCGCCTCGCCATGCTCGATGGCGTCCAGTTGTTCGCGCATCTTACGCATTGCTTCAGGCAATTCGTCCACCTGGCAATTGTGCTTGCGGGCAAGCGCGCGCAGCTCGAACAGGCGCGTTTCTATCCGGTCGAGTTCGGCAGGATCGTGCTGCATGGCCTCTGCAGCAGCCTGGAGCTTCTCTTCCGCCTCTCCCGCCTCAATCACTGCGCGGTCGAGCGCGGCCAGTGCTTCGGCCAGCAAACTGTGCTGATCCGCGATCCGGTCAAGCCGCCGTGCTGCGCTGCGCATCTGGGCGAGCGCGCTGTCCGAACCATCCCAGAAGGCGCGCAATTCTTCGAGATCATCCGAGAGCTTCTCGCCCTTCTGCATATCTGCGCGGGCAAGCGCGAGGCTTTCCTCCTCGCCTTCCTCAGGCACGATAGCGGTCAATTCGGCGAGGTGGGCGAGCAGCAGGTCCTGATCGGCCTTGGCCTGCTCAATCGCCGCTCTCGCTTCCGCCAGCTTGGCTTCCGCACTCTTCCAAGCGGTGTACGCGTTCGCAACTCCAGCAACGTCACCACCCGCATAGCGATCGAGCAGCAGGCGATGTCCGCGGGGGTTCACCAGGCCGCGATCGTCATGCTGGCCGTGCAATTCCACCAGCGCAGATGCAATACTGCGCAGCAAAGCGACGCCCACGGGTTGGTCATTGACGAAAGCTTTGGAGCCACCATCCGCCTTGAGGCTGCGCCGGATGATCAGCGGTTCGCCCGGATCCAGATCGACTTCCGCTTCTTCCAGCGCTTCGACGACGAGCGCAGGCAGTTCTGAAAATTCGAATGTGGCGGTGACGCTGGCCTTGTCCTCGCCGGCACGTACCAGCGCGCTATCCGCCCGATTGCCCAGTACCAGCCCCAGCGCATCGAGAAGGATCGACTTGCCCGCGCCCGTCTCGCCCGTCAGCACGCCCAGACCCTGCCCGAAGGACAGGTCGAGCGCTTCGATCAGCACGATATTCCGGATCGCGAGCGAGGTAAGCATGTGCAGTGCCGATCCTTACGGCGCGCCCATGCCGAGCGCAATCTCACCACATGGAACAAACGTGGATCGTCCAAGGTTTTTTAACCATTCCATGCCTTATTGGTAGGCATGACTGGATTGGTGAGTTCGAAATGATGTCCGTTCTGACGATCAGAGCGCACAAAAGGTATGCCATGCGGCTGCCGGTCGCGCTGCATCGTGACGATGCAGAACCGGTGCATGGCCTGCTGATTGAATTGTCGCTGCAAGGTGCGCGAATCAGCAATCTGGACAGCAAGGATATCAAGCCGGGGCAGCAGATCGATCTCGTGGGTCCTGACGGAAAAACCCTGCCCGGTGCCGTGCGTTGGTCGCATGACGGGCTTGCCGGCATCAAGCTGACGCGCGCGCTGCACCTTCCCGAACTGGCGGAACTTGTCGAGATCAATCGCGAGCATGGCACACCGCCACACCACTGCTTCGGTACCTGAAGATACTGCGGCCTAGCCGCCCAGACCCACTTCCGGACCATATTCCCCGATCAGGTCATAGGCCTTTTCATACCATTCGCTGCCGGGATAGTTCGCGCCCAACACCGCGGCATAGCGCTGCGCCTCCTCCGGGATGCCCAATGCCAGGCTGGTTTCGGCCAGTCGGTATAGCGCTTCGGGGGTATGACTGGTCGTCTGATAATCGTCGATAACCTTGCGGAACCGAATTTGCGCGGCAAGCCAGTGACCGGCACGTTCATAGAAACGCCCGATCTCCATTTCCTTGCCCGCCAGATGATCGTTCACCAAGTCCAGCTTGAGGCGCGCATCTGCAGCATATTCACTACGCGGGTAGCGGCGGATCAACTCGGTCAGGGCGCGCCTGGCCTGCATTGTGATCGCCTGGTCGCGCTCCACATCGCTAATCTGCTCGTAAAAGCACATGGCGATCAGGTAATAGGCGTAGGGCGCATCGCGGTTGCCCGGATGGATCGACAAGAAGCGCGATGCCGACTGGATCGAGAGATTATACTGCTGCCTTGCATAATAGGCGAAGGCGCTCATCAACTGCGCCCGGCGGGCCCAGGGGGAATAGGGATGCTGGCGCTCGACTTCGTCGAACAGCGCCGCTGCAAGCATCATATCTCCGCGATCGAGCCGTTCCTTTGCAGCCAGATAGAGCGATTCGACATCGCGAGCGACATAGGATGTATCGCTTGGGCCGCTGCCACCGCCGCCACCGAACATGGAGCAACCAGTGAGCAGCATGGTCGATGCCACCAATGCGGCGCGGGACACGGTCCTGAAAGTCGATTTCGTCATGGGGACAGGCCTATAACCAGCCTGCTCCTGAACGCCAAGTGAAGTCAACGCACGTGATCGCGGATAAGTTGTCACGGTGGATATTGGTAACAAGGGATACTGGACTCTGCCGGAAAGCTGGGCATACTCCCTCACCAGCAAGATCAGACGCCGGGGAGCACCATTTTGAGCGACGTTGCAGCGGCCAAGGGCCTCATTCTGTCCGAAAGCCGCGTATTGCGGTTGTTCTCCTTCTTCCTCTTCTATTTCGGACAAGGCCTGCCAGTCGGGCTTACCGTTGTCGCCCTTCCAGCATGGATGGCCGCCAATGGCGTGGACGATGCTTCTGTCGGCAATCTGGTCGCATGGGCCTACTTCGCCTGGACCTATAAATTCATCGTCGCAGCGGTCATGGATCGCTTCACATATTTGCCCATGGGGCGTCGTCGGATCTGGCTGATCGGTGCACAATTCCTGATGTCCGCCGGATTCATCGGCGCGGCTTTCCTCAACCCCGGCCCCACCGACTATACCGTACTGGTTGTGGTCACCATGCTGGTGATGACTGGGGCGGCAACACAGGATGTCGCCGTAGACGGCCTTGCGGTGGATGTGCTGCCAGAAAAAGAGCAAGGCACAGCCAGTGGTTTCATGTTCGGCGGACAGGCCTTCGGCATGGCATCTGCCGGTGCCGCGGCTGGTGCCGGGCTCCAATTTTTCGGAGCTCAGATCACCTTCCTGCTGTTCATACCTGTGCTTATGATTCCGACGATTTACGCGATCATCATAAAGGAACATCGAGGTGAAAAGCGCATGCCTTGGAGCGAAGGCAAGCCATCGGAATCGGCGCTTTCTGTGTTCACGCCCAGATATTTCGGCATGGACGGACAGTTGATGATTACGCTGCGTTCGCTGATCAAGGGATCAAGCTTGTGGTTTGTCCTTTCACAAAGCCTCGGCCGCACAGCAGGTGGCATCATCACGCCCCTTGTCCCTATCCTGGGCACCAGTTTCCTCATGTTGAGCACAGCCGAATACACATCCACCATGGGTACCGTGGATCTCATCATGGCCTTTGTCGGCCTCGCGGTGGGGAGCTGGCTTACCCTCAAGCTGGGCGCGCGTTGGGCCAGCGCAAGTGTGCAGTTTTCCTATGCACTCCTCATGCTGTTCCTGATTCTCGGCCAGGAATTCTGGGTCCAGTTTCCCGTGTTTCTTATGGTGCTCGTCTTCTGGTCTCTTCTCACATTGCTGAGCAGTATTTGCACCAATCCCTTGCGCATGCAGCTCTCCGACAAGCGCGTCGGGGCGACCCAGTTCACGATCTACAACTCTTTGGCCAATCTGCCCGTTGCCTTGGGGGCATGGATGCTTGGCCAGCTGGGTGGTAGCGACAACCTGCAAATGACTCTGGGAGTTGCCGCAACACTTTGGATCACGTCTGGTCTAGGCTATGTCCTGCTTCGCATGCCCAAGACGAAAGCTCCGGAACACCCGGAACACATCGACGAAGCCATCGGCGGGGAAATCCCGGCCAAGGTGGATTAGCGCAGGCTGGCTATTCCCAGAAAGCCACGCTGCGGCATTCAATGCTCTCGCGAATATTGGGATTGACCGCGCTGCCGTCGATAAAAGCCGAGTGGGGGCACCGCCATGTGCGGCTGTGATCGCTGTCATGGAACTTGAACAGCAAGGCATCGTCGGCCTGCATGTTGGCAAAGTACCACCAGCGATGATCGGGATGGTATGACAAGATCGTGGCAGCGAGCATGTTCTCCTCTCCCTCAATCGGCGCAGTCAGCGCATCGCCAGTGGGAAACTCGTCGCAGATGATCAGCGTGTTGTTCTTTTCTTCGCCCGCATCGGCACTACGCCCGTCACATACTGCGAGCGGCACATCCTGCGGCGGCGGCGAGAATGTGCGCCAGAAGCTTGTGACCAGGAAGCGCCTGAAGCCGGGCCCATCGGGGAAATGCTGGCGATAAGTTGCCTCGGCCATGCGGTTGGCTGTGGGCGTATTGGTATCGACATGAGCTTCGCCCGCCGTCGGCTGCAAGCCTCCCTGATGCTGGTAATTGCCTTTCTTGCTGGCGGCATGTTCGGTCAAATCCGCACTGGTCCGCAACATCCAGCCTCGTGCTACACATTTGTCCGCACCGGTCAGCCGGATGACTTCGCGCTCCACCTCGCGCTCGTAAAGACGGTCAACCTGCTCCTTGTCGTGAAAATCGGTGACCGCGCTTGTGCTCTTGGCGATCATGAAACCGTGCGTATCGAGAGTGAAATGGTCACGGATCGGCATCCCGTCACGAATCACGACTTCGTGATCGGAATAGGTGCCAGTGTTCAGTTCCTCACCCTGGCTGACATAGCGCCGCGTGACGAAATCGCCTTGGTCGACATAGCGCATCATGGCCCTGACCTGACGTGCGTCATCTTCTTGTGTATCAATCGCGACGCTGGCCATTTGGCCTCTCCCATTTTCTCTAACGTTCGTTATGATCCTGCCATGTCATGCTGGCCCGACGCAAGCGTCACTGCCTGCCGGCCAGCGGACAAGAGGGAGAGAAATTTATGAGCGCCTTGCCGCCGACCGTCGACGATTCCGCCATCTGGGACATCTGGCTTTCTCAATTCAGACTGCCGATCATCAATGTGAATTGCGAAGTCGGCACATTTTCGGCGCTGAGCGAGAAGTCCCTGACAACAGAGGAGTTGGCCGCAGAACTTTCCGTCGATGCGCGTGCCCTCGCCATGCATCTTTCCGCCCTTTTCG
>CAJXLD010000121.1 GCA_913055595.1 uncultured Altererythrobacter sp. | reverse complement strand
CACCGAGCTGCGCCGCAACTACCCCGAGCGCAAGCAGCGCAAGCGCAAGTGGTTCTCGCTGGAAAAGGCCGCGGAGAAGATCTCGGAGCCCGAGCTTCGCGCGATTCTCGAGCACTTCGATCCGGCCCGGCTCACCGGGCTTCACGGACCCGGTAATTGAAACTTCACCACCCCGGGGCTAGATGTGAAGCAATGATAAAGTACAGCCTGCGATGCCGCGACGGCCACCGGTTCGAGAGCTGGTTCGCCGACGCCGACGCCTTCGACGCCGCCCTGGCCGAGGTCGAGGCCCGCGTTCCCGACCTGGCGGCGTTCCGTGGCACCCTCGCGCAGGGTCCCGAGCGTCTGGCCGCCTGGCTGGACGCCTCCGAAGCCCTGGAGCGCGACGTCGGCCGGCTGCGCGTCTGGACCACCATGGCGTCCAACGTCGACGCCAACGACGAGCCCGCGCGCGAGCGCGCCGACCGCGTCGGAGCCCTCGCCTCGCGCATCGCGGAGGCCACCGCCTTCGAGGTGCCCGAGCTCCTCGCGATCGGCATCGAGACCCTGCGCGCCTGGCTGGACGATCCCGCGCTGACCGACCGGCAGCGGGCGATCCTCGACGGGCTGAAATCGAAGGCGAGATGGGTGACAGCCATGTCGGCCTGCAGGCGCGCCTGATGTCACAATCGCTGCGCAAGCTGACCGGTTCGATCAATCGTTCGAAGTGCATGGTGATCTTCATCAACCAGCTGCGCATGAAGATCGGCGTGATGTACGGCAATCCAGAGACGACGACCGGTGGCAATGCGCTTAAATTCTACGCCTCAGTCCGCCTTGACATTCGCCGTATTGGCTCGATCAAGGATCGTGACGAGGTGACCGGCAATTCCACCCGCGTCAAAGTGGTCAAGAACAAGGTCGCCCCGCCATTCAAGCAGGTCGAATTCGATATCATGTATGGCGAAGGCATTTCCAAGATTGGCGAGATACTCGATCTGGGCGTGAAGGCCGGGCTGGTCGAAAAGTCGGGCAGCTGGTTCAGCTATGACAGCATCCGCATCGGCCAGGGTCGTGAGAACGCCAAGACCTACCTCAAGGAAAACCCTGAGATTTGCGACAAGTTGGAAGCCGCCATTCGCGGTAAGACCGACCAGGTCGCCGAGGAGATGATGACGGGCCCGGACGCGGAGCCCGAAGACTGATCCTCAAGAAGCAGTCGTGCCCCCAATGACGACCGGGGCACGCGCTTAAGGAACCGGAGCCGGCGCGGCGCCCCTTGGTCGGGGCAATGCGTCGGCTTCTTCCATTGTATGGAAGTTATTCGGGGTTCCTCTCAACAGTAAGGCATCGCTTGTCTCCAGGTTGCTTTGTCGGCAGGAAGATCGAGCAAGATGAGGGACAGGCAATGGAAAAGAAGGAATGGCAAGGTGCAGGCGGCGAAACCTGGGCCAGGGAATGGCGGCGGACGGATCGCAGTTTTGCGGCAGTGACAGAGAAGTTGCTGCGCGCTACCCGAAATTTCTCCTTCGACACGGTTCTCGATGTTGGTTGCGGGGCTGGCGAGCTGTCTCTGGCAGTGGCACGCGGCCGTCCCAATTGCCGGGTGTTGGGCGTCGACGTATCCCCCGCTCTAATAGAAGCAGCGCAGGTGCGTGGCCCAAGCCATCGCAACTTGTCCTTCGAACTGGGAGATGCAGGCGAGTGGTCGCCTCCTGCGGGTTTTTTACCGCAGTTGCTCATTTCGCGTCACGGCGTGATGTTTTTCGAAGATCCCCCTGCCGCTTTTTCCAATCTGGCGCGGATTGCGGCGGATTATGCGCATATCCTTTTTTCGTGCTTTCGCAGCCGTGAAGAGAATCCCTTCTATGCAGAGATTGCCCGTCTGCTGCCCGAGCCACCTTCTCCACCCCCTCCGGCGTCGCCCGGCCCTTTCGCCTTTGCGGACAAGCAACGGATCAGGGAGATACTCACTGCGGGTGGTTGGTGCGATATCGTGATTGAATCCTTCGATTTTGCGATGATCACGGGGACCGGTGATGATGCAATCGAGGATACGGTAGATTACTTCTCCTGCATCGGTCCCGCCGCAGCGATTGCCCGGGAAATGGATGAAGGCACACGCTGCGAGTTCTTCGACAAGATCCGTAATATGGCGCGGAACTATCTTTCGAACGGGATCGTTGCCTTGCCGGCCGCTGGTTGGATTGTCGCCGCTCGCAAGAAGTGATCAAAGCGTTGGCTTCGATCGCATGTCGACAGAGTTCTTGAATGCGCTTGTCCCAAGCGCTCTCAGCAATTAACTGGCTGCCATGAGTTCGACCAACGATATCCGCCGCACGTTTCTCGATTACTTTGCGGCCAATGATCACCTTGTGGCGCCCTCGGCGCCCTTGGTGCCTTATAATGATCCGACGCTGATGTTCGTCAATGCGGGCATGGTGCCATTCAAGAACGTGTTTACGGGTCTTGAAACTCCTCCGGCGCCGCGTGCGGCCAGCAGCCAGAAATGTGTTCGTGCGGGCGGAAAACACAATGACCTGGACAATGTCGGGTATACTGCGCGCCACCTGACCCTGTTCGAAATGCTCGGCAATTTCAGCTTCGGCGATTATTTCAAAGACCGCGCGATCGAGTTGGCCTGGAACCTCGTCACCGGCGAACTGGGACTAAACAAGGATCGTCTCACGGTCACCGTCTACCACACCGATGACGAGGCTTTCGACCTCTGGCGCAAGATTGCCGGTCTACCGGAAGAGCGGATTATCCGCATTGCCACCAAGGACAATTTCTGGGCCATGGGCTCTGACGGCCCTTGCGGGCCCTGTTCAGAGATTTTCTGGGACTATGGGCCCGATGTTGCAGGTGGACCACCTGGATCACCCGATGAGAATGGTGATCGATTCGTTGAGATATGGAATCTGGTATTCATGCAGCACATGCAGGAAGCCGACCAGATTGTGGGCGACCTTCCACGACCGAGTATCGACACCGGCATGGGCCTGGAACGCATCGCCAGCGTGATGCAAGGCGTACAGAATGTGTTCGAGACCGACACGTTCAAGGCGCTGATCGCCTCCAGCGAGGAACTGTCCGGTGCAAAGGCTGAAGGCGAAAGCCTCGCCAGCCATCGCGTGATTGCCGATCATTTGCGTTCGACCAGCTTCCTGATTGCCGATGGTGTGCTGCCATCGAATGAAGGCCGCGGTTATGTCCTGCGTCGGATCATGCGTCGAGGCATGCGGCATGCGCACCTCTTGGGGGCGGACAAACCGCTCATGCACCGGCTTGTCCCTTCGCTGGTCGAAGAAATGGGCCATGCCTATCCAGAACTCCCACGGGCCGAAGCCTTGATCTCCGAAGTTCTGGAACGCGAGGAGACCCGTTTCCGCCAGACACTCGACAAGGGCCTGCGCCTGCTGGATGAAGAAACCAGCGGCATGGGCGAGGGCGACAGTCTGGCCGGTGAGACGGCCTTCAAGCTCTACGACACTTACGGATTTCCCTACGACCTTACCGAAGATGCTTTGCGCGCCCGCGGCATCGGTGTGGACAGGGCTGGCTTCGATGCGGCCATGGCGCAGCAGAAGGCTGCCGCACGAGCCGCCTGGAAGGGTTCCGGCGCGGATGCCGATGGCGAGTTGTGGTTCGACATCGCCGAACGGGAAGGGGGTACTGAATTCACCGGCTATGCCTCCACTGAGGGTGAGGGGAGCGTGGTCGCGCTGATCGTCGATGGCCAGGAAGTGGACCGCGCCGAGGCCGGGCAGGATGTCATACTGCTCACCAACCAGACACCTTTTTATGGCGAGAGCGGCGGCCAGACCGGCGATAGCGGCAGGATCACGGGCGATCGCAGGCTGGAGATGGCGGTGTCGGACACGTCGAAGCCATTAGGTCGCCTGCACGCCCATCATGGCAAGATTAACAATGGATCGGTTGAATTGGGTGATACGGTCCATCTCAAGATCGATTCAGGGCGGCGCGATCGCATCCGTGCAAACCATTCCGCCACGCATCTGTTGCATGCAGCCCTGCGCAATCATCTGGGTGATCACGTGACGCAAAAGGGTTCGCTGGTCGCCGATGATCGGCTGCGTTTCGACTTCTCCCATCCCAAGCCGCTCGATAGCGACGAGATCGAGGCGATCGAGGCTGAAGTGAATGCCGAAATCCGCAACAACGAGCAGGTCGCTACACGGCTGATGAGCCCAGACGATGCGATTGCCGCCGGGGCCATGGCGCTGTTTGGCGAAAAATATGGCGAGGAGGTGCGTGTCCTTTCCATGGGCAGCATTGGCGCCGAAGGACGCAATTATTCGGTGGAACTGTGCGGCGGTACGCATGTGAAGGCTACAGGCGATATCGGGCTATTCCGAATCGTTTCGGAAGGTGCCGTGTCTTCGGGTGTGCGGCGTATCGAGGCGCTTACTGGCGAAGCCGCGCGCCTTTGGGTAGTTGGACGCGAAGAGACGCTCAAATCGGTCGCGACCACGCTAAAGACCGCACCCGATGAGGTGCTGGAACGTGTTGCGGCACTGGTGGATGAGCGCAAAAGCCTGGAGCGCGAGCTGTCCGAAGCCAAAAAGCAGTTGGCCTTGGGCGGCGGCGGTGGCACCGGTGTTCCCGCTGATGAGGAAGTTGGCGGCGTGAAGTTCTCCGGCCAAGTATTGCAGGGCATGAACCCCAAGGAACTGCGGGGCCTGCTCGATGAAGCCAAGAACCGCATGGGAACGGGTGTCGCGGCGATCTGCGCGGTGAATGATGGCAAGGCAGCCTTTGCAGTCGCTGTAACAGACGATCTGACGGAAAGGTTCAGCGCCGTTGACCTCGTTCGCGTTGGCGTGGAGGCATTGGGTGGAAAGGGCGGGGGTGGCCGGCCCGATATGGCACAAGGCGGCGGACCCGATGGTGGCAAGGCAGAGGATGCTCTTGCAGCCGTAAAAACTGCGATGGGGTGATCAGGCTTCTGATTGGCTGGTGCGAAGCTTTGGCTTGTGTTCCAGTTCGGCCTCGTTCTGGATCTTCTCACGAAATTCGTCGCGCTTTTCATGGATGCTGGCGATCACAGGCCCCATGGCTACACCCAATTCCACCAATACGGCTTCGGAGAGCTGGAGAGAACTTTCCAACGTTTCCGGCACAGCGACAGTCGCGCCGCTCTTGTAGAGTTCAGTGGCGTGGCTTGTATCGCGGGCGCGAGCGATGATTGGCAAGTCTGGGTGTGCTGCCCGCAAATTGCGCACCATGCGCTGGGCGATCACGTGTTCATCCATCGTCAGAATTACTGCGGGACATTTGTCCACACCCAACTTGTCGAGGATGTCACCGCGCGCGGCATTGCCAAAGACTGCAGTGTAGCCATCGCGGCGTGCGCGATCGATCAAATCGGAATCTGACTCGATGGCAACATAGGGCTTGCCATGGGTGGTAAGCATTTGTGCCACCAGCCTGCCTACCCTGCCTAGACCGATCACTATGACTCGCGGTTCTCCTGCACTTAAACCCTCCTCGTCGAGCTCGGGCAGTGGCTCGACACGGCGCCCCATATGTTTGCCTAACATGGCCAGCAGCGGCGTAATGGTCAGGCCGATGGCTGTCACGATTTGCCAGAATTGCGCGGTGCCAGGCTGGATGAGCATGGCTTGCGTGGCGGCAGCAAGCACGATCAGCGTGGTTTCGGATGGGCTGGCCATGAGAATGCCGGTCTCGGTTGCTGTTGCGCGCCTTGCCCCCATCAGGCGCAGCAACACGCCCGTAACCACGGCCTTGAGCACAAGAACGCCGACGACTGCCGCAAGTATCGCCCAAAGGTTGGCCCAGATCGTGGTGAGGTCTATCCCCATGCCCACGGTGATCAGGAAGATACCCAGCGCCAGGCCCTTGAAGGGCTCAATTATGCCTTCGACTTCAGTGTGATATTCTGTCTCCGCGATTAGCAGGCCTGCGATCAGCGCGCCGACAATGGGAGAAAGACCGGTTAGCGTAGTGGCAAGGCTGGCTCCTATGACCACCAGCAAGCTGGCAGCAAGGAAGAGCTCGGGGCTCTTGGTGCGCGCAGCAAGAGCAAATAGTCGGGGCAGGGCAAGCCTGCCGATCACCATCATTGCCGCCACCACCAGCAGGCCTTGCCATATGGTGTCAAACAGACTCGTGAGCCCATCTGCTTGCGCATAAGGGGCTAGGGCGCCGAGCATAAAGATGATCGGCACAATCATGATGTCTTCGAACAGCAGCATGGAGAGCGCCGCACGTCCAACAGGCGTTGTTGTACCCGCTATGGGTAACACCAGGGCGGTAGAGGAGAAGGCAAGCGCAAGGCCGAGCCCAAGGGCCCCCGTCCAATATTGCCCCATCATGGAAAGGAAGGCTGCAAGCAGCGAACCAATGATCAACAGCTCCAAAGCGCCCAGGCCGAAGACCAGTCGGCGCAACTCCCACAAGCGATTGAAGCTCAGTTCCAGTCCGATGGTGAACAGCAGCAGCACAATGCCGAATTCTGCAAATGGTTCCAGCCGTTCGGGATCGGTGATGGTAACGTGGGAAAGCCACTCAAACTCGTATACTGCGCGGCCGAGACCGTAGGGTCCGACCAGTAGTCCGACGAGGATGAATCCGATGATTGGTGTAATACGAAAGCGGGCAAAGAGCGGAATGACAATGCCCGCCGCGCCGAGGATCACCAGCGCATCCGACATCATGGGTGAGAGAACTTCGCCGTGCATCGAACGTATCTATGTCAGATTGTCTGGCCCCGCTGCAATGCACAATCGCAAGAGGTGCACGGATTTTGCCTGGCGTTGCGAGATCATCCGCCCCCTGGCGAATGCCCGCGATGCGGCATGCCCCCGCCGGGCTCGTTGCCACCTTGCGACCCTTCGTCCCATTCGATGCGATAAAGGTCGAAGCGCCGATCAGCGAGATTACGCACGGTGCCTTCGGCTCTGGCCCAGGAAAGATCGGCAAGATTGACATCGCTTATCGTCAAGGTTTCGACGTTTTCAGTGGCCTCTGCCGCAATGCCGTCGCGAGCGAAAGGAAAGTCGCAGGGCGTCAGGATGCAGCTTTGGGCATATTGGATGTCCATATTGGCGACATTGGGCAGATTGCCGACATTGCCGCTCATGACGATATAGCACTGGTTTTCTATGGCGCGCGCAGCGGCGCAATAGCGCACTCGCATATATCCCTGCCGACTGTCGGTGCAGAAAGGAACAAAGATGATGCGCGCGCCTTCATCGACAAGGCGCCGCGACAGTTCGGGAAACTCGCAGTCGTAACAGATCTGGACACCGATAGGGCCGCAATCGGTCTGGATGACGTCGATCTCATCTCCACCCTTGATGTTCCACCAATAGGCTTCGTTTGGCGTGGGGTGGATCTTCTCCTGCTCATGGACAGAGCCATCACGAAGGCAAACATAAGCGATATTGTGAATGTCACCGTCATCCATCCGCGTCGGATGCGATCCGCCGATGATGTTGATGTTGAAGCGTAGCGCCATTTCGGAAAGAGCGTCGCGAATCTGCGGCGTGTAGGAACTTAGCTTCTCGATCGCTTCAATAGGTGAGAGCTCCTCGTCCTCTGCGCTGAGGAGCATCAGCGTAAATAGCTCGGGAAAGAGGATAAAGTCCGCTCCGTAATCGCTGGCAACATCGACAAAATAACGCACCTGGCCGATGAATTCGTCGAAGTCCTTTACTGCACGTGCCTGAAGCTGGCAGGCCGCGATCCGTACGCTCTCCACGCCTCGTGGAATAGTGTGCCGCTTGTCGTTCTCCTGGTCGACAAAGGGATTGCGCCACACCATGTGCACGGCGAAGGCACGGCTGCGTTTGTCTTCGGGGAGGTAGTTCTTGAGGATTCCGATGGGCTCGAAGCCATTGGCGAGCTGGAAGCGCAGAACCGGGTCGTGCAGCTTCCCTGCCAGCACCTGGTCCAGATAATCCTGCGGGCCATCCACCCGACGCCAGGAGCGGCTGAGATTGGGCATCCGGCCGCCGAAGACGATCCCTTTGAGTTCGAGACGTTCGGCAAGCTTGCGGCGCTCTTCATACAGCCGCCTGCCGAGGCGCGTGCCGCGAACCTT
>CAJXLD010000120.1 GCA_913055595.1 uncultured Altererythrobacter sp. | reverse complement strand
ATAAAGTCCCTCGCCCCGCGGCTTACTGCGGATACTGCGGTATCGATGTTGCCATGTCCGGAAAAAATGATGACGGGCAATTCCGGTTCGCGCGCCTTGATCGCGTCCAGCACTTCCAGCCCGTCCATTGGGCTGCCGTGGAGCCAAACGTCGAGCAAGACAACGCTCGGTCGCCGTTCATCGACCATGGCGATTGCCGAAGTGCTGTCCCCGGCGGTACGGCATTCGTACCCTTCGTCGGTGAGTACGCCGGCGACGAGTTCGCGAATATCCTGTTCATCGTCTACGACGAGGATGTCCAACGCCATCAATTATACTCCTTGGGGGTCATTCTGCGGCCTCACTGCCGGCTTCGTACGTTTGTGGGTGATAGGCGAAACGCATGGTCGCGACTGTGCCCCCGCCTTCAACCGAATAGAATGCGAGTTCGCCGCCATGTTCTTCGATGATCTTCTTCACAATCGCGAGGCCCAGGCCAGTGCCTTTTTCGCGGGTTGTGACATAAGGTTCCATGATGTTTTCATGGCTTCCGGGAAGGCCAATGCCGTTGTCGGATACGGTCACGCAAATGTGATATTTTTCCGGGGCGATCTTTACTTCGATCTTGCCACGGAAATCAGGTTCTTCCTCGCGGCGTCTGGCGTCCACGGCCTCGGCGGCATTCTTCAGCACATTGGTCATGGCCTGGCCGAACTGGTGCCTGTCGCATTCTATGGAAGGAACCTCGTCCTCCGCAATGACTGCATAATTGGTCTCCGGGTTGCTAACCTCCTGCAAGAACACGGCCTGACGGATCAGATCCACGGCATCTTCGGTACGGAAGACCGGCTTGGGCAAACGCGCAAAGGATGAGAACTCATCGACCATCTTGCGCAGGTCACCTACCTGCCGAATGATGGTGCCCGTCAATTCATCGAAGAGCTCAGAGTCCTCTTCGATTTGTCGTCCGTAACGGCGTTTCAGTCGTTCTGTCGCCAGCTGAATAGGTGTGAGCGGGTTTTTGATCTCATGCGCGATACGGCGGGCGACGTCGGACCATGCAGCCTGCCGCTGGTCGAGCAGCTGGCGGGTGATGTCTTCGAAGGTGATCACATAACCTTCAGCCGCCGGAGCAACTTTCACGGCCAGGGTAAGAAGCTCGTTATCCTTGCTGTACTGGACAAGCCCGCTACTCGCTTCTGTCTGCACCAGAGCGGCCATGTCCGGAGCAATGTCTTCCAGTTTGAGCCCCAGGACGGTTGGACCGGACTTATCCAGCAGCAAGTCCTGGGCCGAACTGTTCATCAGCAAGACCTGTCCGTCTGCATCGATTGATATGATGCCGGCAGTGATCGATTGCAGCACAGCTTCAATAAAGGCCCGCCGTTCACCCAATTGGCGATTGGCCCCCAGAAGGTCATCCGTCTGCTTTTCGATCTGTGCTGTCATCCGGTTGAAAGCGCGGTTGAGCAGTCCAATTTCGTCCGGTCCCGTTCGACCGGAGACACGGATCGCATAGTTACCACTACCGATTTCACGGGATGCGTTTACCAGTTCGGCCAAGGGCTTTACCTGCCTGTCAGCAAACCGCAAAGCCGCCCAGACGGCCAAACTGACCAAAGCAAGCGAGACCCCGAATAGCAGCAAATTGAAGCGCAATTGCAGCACCCTGGCGCGTGCGCTCAGGGCCTCGTAAGATTCGACGACATTCTGCGCGCGCTCCCATTGCAGGAGCGCCTCTTCTTGCGAATCCCGGGCGATGTACAGGAAGAGGTCGTCATCCGGATAGAGTGCAGTCACGGCTTCGGTGCGCTCGGCACTGGCGGTGACGGTGACCGGCATACCGCTTTCCAGCTCTCGCAGCATGTTGGAGACAACATCCGGTTGCCACGCGTTTTCTCCGGCATCGGCTACGGCAACGGTGCGCAGGTTGCCGTCCTCACCCGGAACGAAGATGGCACTGCCGCTTAGTCCACGCGAATAGACTTGCTGAAAATACTGGTCTTGGAACTCGCTACTGCCCCATGGCATGGTTTGCAGGACGAAACGCATGTCGCCGGCCATGGCTACGGCGTTTTCGGCCACATCCCGCTGGTTATCGTCATAATAGCCGCGTGCCAGATCATTCGCGTTTTCGAGGATGCCGCGCTGCTGGTCGGAAAACCAGAACTCGACGCCGGATTGAAACAGCACCGATGCAAACACAGCCACGGAAAGCGTTGGAATTGCGGCAATCAGTGAAAAGAAGAAGACCAGGTTGACATGGAGCCTTGCGCTCGTTCCGCCTGCCCGGCGAATGGCGATACGGCGCCCCCACAAAACGATCAGGCCCAGTGCCGGGATCAATGTCCCGACAAGCATCGCGGCTGCTTGACCCGATGGAACCAACTCGCCGGGGTCCGACGAACGGGACAGTGACAGGTATGAGACGAACAGCATGATGCCCAGCGCCACCGCACAAAGCACTTCCAGCCAGAGGAAGATGTTGCGCCGACGCGCCGCCACCTGCACGCGGCGCCACCAATGCGGCAATCGTCGCGTTACGCGTTCAGATGGGTGTGAGGATTCTGTTGCGGTCACGTTGCAAGCTTACAACGCCCCTGTTGCCAATTTGCAAGGGTTTTGTCAGGCTTCGACAAGCTAATGTCCCTTGGCAAAGGTCTCTGGATCGATATTCAAGTCGCCCAGACGCTTTCGGAGCGTATTTCGGTTGATCCCCAGCAATTGTGCCGCTCGAAGCTGGTTCCCGCCAGTTTTGGTCAGGGCATGTTCGAATAACGGACGTTCAAGCACAGCGAGCGCTGCGTGATAGAGGTCACCTTCCGGCAATTGGGCGGAGCTTAGCCAGGAAGAAACAACGGTCCCGATTTCTCGATCATTGGCAATGGCCGCCTCTATGGGGGCAGAGTCGAGAAGATCGGATATGGTCGCTTCATCAATTTCGTCTTCGCGTGCCAATAGCGCCGCACGGAACATGAAATTGCGCAATTCGCGAACATTTCCCCGCCATGGCTGTGCCTTGAGGACAGTAACCGCCTTTGAAGAAAGTCGCCTTTGCGGCAAACCCTCGCTCGTCGCCTTGCGCAGGAAATGGCGTGCCAGCGGCTCGATATCGTCTTCCCTATCGCGCAGCGGTGGCAATTGTATTGGCACGACATTGAGGCGATAATACAGATCTTCTCGGAATGTGCCTGCCGCTATCATTGGCTCAAGATCGCGATTGGTCGCAGCGATAATCCTGACATCGACGGAGATTTCCTGATCTCCGCCCACACGCCTGATCTTGCCTGATTGCAAGGCGCGAAGAAGGCGCGTCTGCGCCTCGGGCGGCATATCGCCTATTTCGTCGAGGAACAGCGTCCCGCCGCTTGCTTGCTCGAATTTGCCGATATTGCGATTTGTCGCGCCGGTGAAGGCACCCTTTTCGTGACCGAACAATTCGCTTTCGATCAATTCCCTTGGGATGGCAGCGGTGTTCACTGCGACGAAAGGACCATTCTTGCGTGAGCCAAGCTGGTGGATGGCTTCCGCGACCAATTCCTTGCCAGTACCGGACTCCCCCAAGACCAATACCGTCAGATCGTTGCGCAGTACGCGCGTGATCATGCGGTATACTTCCTGCATTGGCTGGCTTCGTCCGATCAAGGGAAGTCCTTCACCGGGATCGCCCTCCTCCTCCCCGTCCAGGCTCCGCGCATCGGCAGCCTGGCTGGCCGTGCGTACGAGCTCATCCAGGTCAAAGGGTTTGGGAAAATACTCGAAAGCACCAGTTTCTGTGGCGCGAACCGCCGTGTCGAGCGTGTTCTGGGCAGACAGGATGATGACGGGCATGTCGGGATGGTCTTGATGCACCCTGCCCAGCGTCTCTATCCCGTCGCCATCCAGCAGAATGACATCGGTCAGCATGACGTCGTATTCGTTGGCCGAAAGAAGGCGATCGCGGTCCGCGATCTTGTCGCAGCGATCGACGGTGAAGGCTTCGTCCTCCAGCGCTGCGGTAATCACCATGGCAATGGAGCTGTCATCTTCAACCAACAGGGCGCGGCGTGCCATGATCTTCTCCTACTTCGCCATGGGAAGGTGGATACGAAAGTGTGTCCACCCGCCTGAATCATCACGTTCGTGGCTTATGCGACCATCCATGTCGCGCACCAGTTTCTGGACCAATGCCAAGCCTAGGCCCTGCCCGTTCTTCTTGCTCGAAACAAAGGGCTCAAAAATGTGGTTGCTGACAGTGGGATCGATACCCGGACCATTATCGCTTACCTGAATTTCGATCGGCAGCTTTACCGGCCGCCCCAGACGGATCACATTCATCACCAGCCCGCTTACGAAACGGGTACGGATTACCACCATTGGTTCGGCCTGATCGGCGCAGGCATCGCGTGCGTTGGCGATCAGGTTGATCAAAACCTGCACCAGGGCGCCTTCATTACCCAGGACAGGCGGCAAGGACGGATCGAACTCCTCACGAAGCCGAAGGGGGGTTTGTGAGGCTGCCTTTACGGTGTCGATAGCCCTGTGGATCGCCGCGTGCAGGTTCAACGGAACGACCGGTTCTGCTTTCTCACGACCAAGGCGCTGCATTCTGTCGATCAGCTGGGCAATTCGGTCGACTTCGTCGGCGATCAGCTCGGTCAGGCTCCGGTCCTTTTCCTTCAGCTTGCGCGATATCAGCTGCGCGGCCCCTCGTATGGCGGCGAGCGGGTTCTTGATTTCATGTGCCAATACCGCCGGCCCGCGCAGCGTGGAGGATCGATCGTCCCCTTCGAAGCGCTCGCCCTGCCCGGCATCAGACAAGGTCACAACACGCCATCCGGGATTCCCCTGGAGAGCTGAAATGGTGAGATTGACCTTGAGCTTTCGCTTTCCGACTTCAAGCGGAAGGCCGCGGGCGATCAATTGTTCTTCCCCGCGTTGCATGCGTTCATTGACCTGTGATTCCCCGAATTGAAGTGTTTCGAGAATGTTCTGGTTCAAGAGACGTTTGGAACTCTGTCCGATCAGGCTTTCGGCAGCAGGATTGACCGAGTGAATTGTCAAATCTGGTCGAACCAGAATCAGGGCGAAGGTCAATCCAGAAATTTGCTCTGCAGCACCCGGCGCATCTTGTATCACTTGGGTCACGCGGCGCGGCGCCTCATGAAAGGTTCGTAGAAGCGTTCGATCTCCTCAAGGACAACTTTGGGATCATCGATGAAGTTCGCCTTGTTCCGGAACTCCGCGGAACCATGCATGCCCTTGGTGTACCAGCCCAAATGTTTGCGCGCGATCTTGACGCCGACATTCTCGCCATAATGTGCAAGCATCGCGTCATAATGGTCTGTCAGAACGCGATATTGTTCGACGAAACTTGGGCTTTCCAGCTTATCGCCCGTCTTCCACCAATGCATGATCTGCGCAAGTAACCAGGGTTTGCCGTATGCCCCGCGACCGATCATCACGCCATCGGCGTCCGATTGCTCAAGCGCCTTGGCCGCGTCCTCGATGCGGCAAATATCGCCATTGACGATAACAGGGATGGAAACGGCTTCCTTCACTTTGCGCACAAAGGCCCAGTCGGCATTCCCCTTGTACATCTGGTTGCGCGTGCGTCCGTGGACGGTGATCATCTTCACGCCCAGATCCTCTGCGATGCGGGCGAGCTCGGGTGCATTGAGGCTGGAATGGTCCCAGCCCATCCGCATCTTGACCGTGACGGGAACCGAAACGGCATTCACCGTGGCTTCCATCAGCTTGCAGGCCAGCGGGACCTCTCGCATTAGCGCCGATCCGGCATATTGGCCTACAACCTTGCGGACCGGGCAGCCGAAATTGATGTCAATGATGGCCGCGCCATTATCTTCCTGCAGCTTGGCGGCTTCCGCCATGGAGTTGGGATCGCAACCGACAAGCTGCATCGAGACAGGGTCTTCGATCGGCGCCCATTCGGCCTTTTGTACCGATTGGCGGGTTTCACGAATGGCTGCCTCGCTGGCGATCATTTCCGTTACGTTGAGGCCCGATCCGAATTCGCGCACCAGCTTGCGGAAGGGCTTGTCGGTCACTCCGGTCATGGGCGCAAGCACGACCGGGCAATCGATCCGCGCGGGACCGATCTCGATCGGCTTCATCGCCGGTGGAGTGGGAAGAGACTGTTTATCCATGATGTGCCTAAATATTGGGCAGCGCATAGTGGATTGCGAGGGGGGCCGCAAGCCGCTAGCGCGCGTGTCGCATGGTACAGTCTGGTTCAGACCCCTCCCCTACCCTTGCTGCAGTGATTGTCGCTGCCGGCAAAGGCCTGCGCGCCGGGCAACCCATGCCCAAGCAATTTGCGCTTTGGCGAGGCAAGCCGGTGCTTCGCCATGCGGCGGAAAGGCTCAAAGGTGCAGGCGTTGGCGCGTTGTGTGTTGTCATCCCTGAAGGTGCCGAGGTTTTGGTACGGGAAATGCTGTCAGGGCTGGAACCGCTCATCTTGGTTCAAGGCGGGGCGACGCGGCAGGAATCGGTGCGCGCTGGTCTTGAGGCCCTGGAATCTGAAGCTCCGAACCATGTCCTCATCCACGATGCAGCTCGTCCGGATTGTCCGGCAGACGTGGTCGAACGCCTGACAGGCGGCCTTGCAAGCCATGCCGGCGCCATTCCCGTTCTGCCCGTCGTCGATTCAATGGTCGTCGCCACGGGCGAGCTTATGGAGGCGAAGGCAGAGCGCGAGGCACTGCGCCGCGTACAAACGCCGCAAGCCTTCCGCTATCCCGATATCTTGTCTGCACACCGTGATTGGCAGGGCGATCCAGATGCAGGTGACGATGCGCAGGTTGCGCAGGCTGCAGGCCTGACGGTAGCACTCGTCGATGGGGATGAGAGGTTACGCAAGCTGACATTTGCGGACGATTTCGTGCAAGGAGGGGCAATGATCCGCACCGGCACCGGATACGATGTCCATCGTCTTTCTCCCGGTGAAGAGCTCTGGCTCTGCGGGATCAGGATCGAGCATGACAAGGGCCTAGCCGGGCACAGCGACGCCGATGTGGCGCTGCATGCAGTGGTCGACGCGATCCTCGGCGCGGCAGGAGAAGGCGATATCGGCCAGCACTTCCCGCCGAGTGATCCACGATGGCGTGGGGCGCCTTCCTCCAAGTTTATCGAACATGCAGTTTCCCTCGCCTCGGCAAAGGGATACAATGTCGGTAATGTCGACCTCACCATCATTTGCGAGGCCCCCAAGATCGGCAAGCACCGCGATGAGATGCGCGCAACTCTCGCCGGATTGCTCGGTGTTGAATCGGAATGCGTCAACGTGAAGGCGACGACGACCGAGAAGCTTGGTTTCACCGGACGCGGCGAAGGTATAGCTGCGCAGGCAGTTGCGACACTGGTCAAGCGATGAGCCAACGGAACCGCCTGCGATGAAAAGAATTATGAAAGGAATCTCAGAAATCGGCAAAGCCATGGGCGTTGCCGGCGAAGAAGTTGATATGGATAGTCTGCTCCCAAATGATGTGATTGAACTCGCCCGACGGGTGGTGGAAGAGAATAAGGCAGTCGGCCGCAAGATTGCGCTTGCAGAAAGCTGTACAGGTGGCTTGGTGGCAGCTGCCATCACCGAAATACCCGGCAGTAGTGCGGTGCTTGACCGAAGCTATGTGACCTATTCCAACGAGGCCAAGATGGAATGTCTCGGCGTCTCGAAGGATATTATCGAGGCTTTCGGAGCGGTATCGGTTGCTTGCGTCTATTCCATGGCACAAGGCGCGCTGGAACGCTGTGATGCCGACGTGGCAGTGGCGATCAGCGGCATTGCCGGCCCCGATGGCGGGAGCGAGGAAAAGCCCGTGGGTACGGTTGTCTTTTCACGTTTCGTACGGGGAGCCGAGGAGCCCGAAGCCGAACATCGCCTGTTCGAAGAAAATAGCCGGTCGGGCGTTCGCCTTCAGGCGACGCTTTGCGCGCTGGAATTGCTCTTGCCATAAAGCTGTTCTGCGCGCACCTCGAATGCCGCCACCATTTTGCGAAAGGCGCGGTCGATATATTGTCCTGCCAGCGCCTCGAACATGGCGCTCTTGAAGGCAAAGTAGACGCTGAAGAACAGCTCGCACCCGCCATCTTCCGTCGATGAGAAGGTCCATTG
>CAJXLD010000119.1 GCA_913055595.1 uncultured Altererythrobacter sp. | reverse complement strand
AGGGCGTGCGCCGCGCCTACAACCACCCTGACAACAAGCTGCGTGCTTCGATCCTTGCCGATCCCGCCTTCACGCGGCGTAATACGCGCGACAATACGCCTTGTGTGCTTTCGGTTGAGATGGTTCCGGGCAACACAGTCTCGGTCGATGTCGCAGCCAAAGGCGGGGGCAGCGAGAACAAGAGCAAGTTCAAGATGATGAATCCCAGCGACAATATCGTCGACTGGGTGATCGAGCAGATCCCTTCCATGGGTGCGGGGTGGTGCCCACCGGGAATGTTGGGCATCGGCATTGGCGGCACTGCGGAGCATTGCCTCAAGCTCGCCAAGCTCAGCCTGATGGAGCCGATCGACATGGCGCAGCTCAAGGCGCGCGGGCCGCAGAACGATATCGAGAAATTGCGAATCGAGATCTTCGATGCGGTGAATGCAGAGGGCGTTGGCGCGCAGGGGCTAGGCGGATTATCGACCATCCTCGATGTGAAGATCCTTGACTGGCCCTGCCACGCCGCGGGCAAGCCGGTGGGCATGATTCCCAATTGCGCCGCCACGCGCCATGCACATTTCACGCTCGATGGCTCCGGTCCCGCTTTTCTCGATCCGCCCAATCTCGATGAATGGCCAGATGTCCATTGGGAGCCCGACGCCGAGGCGAAGAAGGTCGATCTCGACAATCTGACGAAGGAAGAGGTGGAGAGCTGGAAGCATGGCGATCGCTTGTTGCTTAATGGCAAGATGCTCACTGGTCGCGATGCCGCGCATAAACGCATCCAGGACATGCTGGCCAATGGCGAGCAACTGCCCGTCAGCTTCAAGGGCCGCGCGATCTATTATGTCGGCCCGGTCGATCCGGTGATGGGCGAGGTGGTCGGCCCTGCAGGACCCACCACGGCCACGAGGATGGACAAGTTTACCGAGATGATGCTCGACCAGGGCCTGCTCGCCATGATCGGCAAGGCCGAACGCGGCGCGGATGCAGTCGATGTGATCAGCCGCTTCAAGGTCGCCTATCTGATGGCAACCGGAGGCGCAGCCTATCTGGTCGCCCGTGCGATCAAGGAATCGCGGGTCGTTGCCTTCGAAGACCTCGGCATGGAAGCAATTTACGAATTCACCGTGAAGGACATGCCCGTCACTGTTGCGGTGGATGCAGCAGGGAATAATGTCCACACGCTGGCCCCGCTGCACTGGAAGGATCGCATCGCCAAGGAAGGGCTTTTGTCCGCCAAGTGATCGACCAAGGACCGAGTCTGTCCGACAGGAATGCGTCAAAGGGCTGGTATTCCGCCATGTTGCGGGGGTAAATGCGCCTGATGGACAGGGAAAAACCTGAAAGCTTGGTCGCACGCGTCCCTTTCAGCACGGTGCTGGCATCGATTGTCGGCCTGTGGGTGACCTATCTCGTGCTGATGACGCTGCGAGCGGAACTGCTCGGCATGCAAGACACCCAAGGAATGCTCGGCCTGCGGGTGCTTACCTGTTTTCTGGGGGGTCTGATCACTTTGGCGCTGTGGCTGGTATTGCGTGCCTTCGATTCACGCGCGCTTTGGCTGAAGATCTGCGCAGCATTGGTGGTTGCGGTGCCTGCCGCATTTCTGATCGCGCAGGCCAACAGCATCGTCTTTGCAGAAATGCAGGCGGAGCTGGACGCGAGAGTGCTCGAGGAGTTCGCCGATATTCAGGGAATTCCGGCGGAAATGTTTGACGGCTCCGTGATGTCGGAGTTTACGCGGTTTGTCAGCGGCGGCACGCGAGAACAATTTATCGAGATCACCATTAGCCGCTATTTCATGCTGCTTGCATGGAGCGCGTTGTATCTTGCCTTGCTGACCGGCGAAAAGGCACGCGCCGCCGAACGCAGGGAAGGGGCCTATCGCCGCGCCGCCAAGGCGGCCGAATTGCGCAGCCTGCGCTATCAGGTGAACCCGCATTTTCTTTTCAACACGCTCAATTCGCTGTCGGCACAGGTGCTGACAGGCAAGACAGCCGAGGCAGAGCGCATGATCCAGCTGATCAGCCGATTCTATCGTCGGAGCCTGGCAGACGATCCGACATCGGATGTCACGCTGGCCGAAGAGATTGCATTGCAAAAGCTCTATCTCGATATCGAGGCGGTGCGCTTTCCCTTGCGGTTGCTAGCCGAATACCGAGTTCCGGCGGAATTGGAGGATTGCCTGATCCCCGGAATGATCCTCCAGCCATTGGTCGAAAATTCGGTCAAGCACGCCGTTGCCCCTTCGAGCGGCCAGATCACCATCACACTTGCGGCGCGCGAGGAATATGGGCGTTTGGTTGTGAGCGTGTCCGACAACGGTTCTGGCGGCGGAGATGGGGCCAGCACCAGGCCGGGCTTTGGCATCGGTCTCAACAATGTGAATGAACGGATCGCGGCAAGATTTGGCGATGAAGCCACGATCGTCTCGGGGCCGGTGCCCGGCGGTTATGCCACGCATCTCCGTTTGCCGCTGATGCGAGGCGCAGAACGCAGGGAAGCCGCGGAATGAGCGAGGCGACACAGGAAACCTTGCGAACGCTCATCGTCGATGACGAGCCGCTCGCCATAGAGCGTATGCAAGTGCTGTGCGCTGAGCTGGATGGCCTTTCGGTCGTAGGCACTGCCAATGACGGGCAATCGGCGCTGCGCCTGGCAGAAAAGCTGGCGCCCGACCTGCTGCTTCTGGACATGACCATGCCAGGCATGGACGGGCTTGCTGTGGCAAAGGAAGTGGGCAAGATCGACGTGCCGCCGGCAGTGATCTTCGTGACTGCGCATGAGGATTTTGCGGTCGAGGCTTTCGATATCGATGCGGTGGACTACGTCCTGAAACCCGTGGCCACTGACCGTCTGGAGCGTGCCATTGGGCGAGCGTTGTCACGCCGTGATTCGGCGCAATCCGATAAGCAACAATGGCTGAGCGAATTCTGGGTTCCCAACCGGTCGGAACTTTTGCGCATCGATGCCGATGAAGTGAGCCGTATCGATGCCGAACGCGACTATGTACGCCTGCATGTCGGCAGCGGCAGCTACCTCCTGCTGCAAACCATTGCCGGCCTGGAGGCCAAGCTCGACCCGGATAAGTTCATCCGTATCCATCGCTCAACGATTCTGCGAAAAGACATGATCCGTGGCCTTCGCCATGAAGGGCTGGGCGTATGGTCGGTCGAGATGGAAGATGGTGAGGATCTGCGCATCGGTCGCACCTATCTCCGCAAGGTCAAGGCCATGGCCGGGCGCTAGTTTCGGGCACAAAAAGGGCGCCCGGGGGGGGAAGGCGCCCTTGGTGCATTGCGATCGGAATCTAGCCGCCGCGCTGCTGGTCGCTGATCAGGTCGGCAAAGTGATCGTCCAGGTTGCGCTTTGCATCGCGAACGCACCGCCTTGCTTCACGTGAGGTAATGCGGGTGCCAACCTCGTGTTCATTCATGCCGCAGGCTTGCTTGGCGGCATTCTCGATGCGCCTGTCCAGCTCTTGGCGACCTTCGTCGCTGCTGAGGTCGAGATCCTTGATTGAAACGCTGACGCTGTTGGTTTCCGTGGCGGGTTTGGCGGAAGCGGGCGCTGCAACAAGTGTTGCGCTTGCGATCGCGAAGGTAAGAATCTTTAGCATGGCCCTTCTCCTCCTTGGGGACTTTGCTTTGGGTTTAGGGTCGCGCCGCGACCGGTGGGACTGGTACGGCCGCGGCGCATGAGAAGGGATAGGCCTGTTGGTGGTGCGAATCTCGCGAAGCTCGACTTTCCGTTGGTTCTGTTCGACCAGCGATTCCTTGCGCCGACGAAGCGCCGAGAACGATCTACGAACGGCGGTTTGCACATTCCAACGCTTATCGGCAGAAGGGCGCGTATGGCCCTCGTCATTACCTTTCTGTTGGGAATCGCCAATTTCACGATGCATCGCGCGGTGCTGGAAAGCGGCCACGCCATGGTGCGGGCCATGATGGGCAGTGGCAACCTTTTTAGCCCGCGGGTGACTCTGGCGATCGAATTCGGCCTTTTGCTCATTTCCCTGTTGCTCGTGGCCAATGGGGTTGAGGGCTGGGCCTGGGTCTATGCTTTCTATACTTCAGCCAATGGTCTCGCTGCCTGGCTGATTGTCACCGGGCGCATCTGATGTCGGCCATAGGTTTGCAAGCGGCAATCTGGTAGCAGGCGAGCCAGCAATGCGTGATCCCGTGACCATATTCCATCTCAGCGACATCCATTTCGGGATCGAGGACAATGATGCGCTCGATTGGGTGAAGGCGGAGATCGATCGGCATCGACCCGATGCGGTGGCAATTACGGGCGATCTGACCTTGCGCGCGCGTCGGCATGAATTCTCCGCTGCCGAAAAATGGATCAATTCGATCGACGTTCCGGTGACCATCGAGCCGGGCAATCACGATTTGCCGGGTTATCACCTGCCGTCCCGATATTTGCGGCCTCTGGGCAGGTTCGAGGCGTTCCGCGAGCTTGTGGAGCGTCGGCTGGAGGTAGACGGGATCGCTCTCGTGCCGCTCAACACCAACGTGTCCGCGCAGCCGCGGCTTAACTGGTCGAAAGGTTGGATTACCCTGCGCGCATTGCAGGATTGCCTGGCGCAGATCGATGCCCTGCCTTCGGGTACTCGCGTACTCGTGACCGCGCATCACCCGCTGCGCGAGGCGGGCACGCATGGTACGGCGCTGACACGAAATGGTGCGAAAGCGCTGGAGGCACTGGCACGGCGCAAGGTTCTCGGCGTTCTCAGTGGCCACGTGCATGACGCTTTCGATATCATGGAGGAAACGCCAAGCGGGCCGGTGCGGATGATCGGTGCCGGCACGCTGTCGCATCGCATTCGCTCAACCCCGGCAAGCTTCAACGAACTAACATGGGATGGCGAAACGCTCTGTGTCATTGCGCGCAATATGGAAGGTGTCTCCACCCACGACATGATGGTGGAGGAAGTGCCCGAAGACGCCCTGCCGCCGCGTGAGGAAGGCGAGCCCGTTGCCCCGGTGCGCCACATTCCGCGCACTGATCCGCCGGTGGAATGAGCCACGCTTCCGGCTGAACGAAAAAGGGCGGCCCGAACGGACCGCCCCTCTCCTGCAACTGTGTGCTTTCCAGCGAGAGCTTAACGCTTCGAGAACTGGAAGCTGCGGCGGGCCTTGGCGCGGCCGTACTTCTTACGCTCGACCACGCGGCTATCGCGGGTAAGGAAGCCAGCAGCCTTGACGGTACCGCGCAGTGCGGGCTCGTATTTGGTAAGAGCCTGGCTGATACCGTGCTTCACGGCGCCTGCCTGGCCGGACAGGCCGCCACCCTTGACGGTGGCGACAACGTCATACTGGCCTTCACGCTCGGTAATGTCGAAAGGCTGGTTGATCACCAGGCGCAAGGTCGGACGGGCGAAATAGATTTCCTGGTCCTTGCCGTTGACAGTGACCTTGCCGGTGCCGGGCTTCAGCCAGACACGTGCCACGGCGTCCTTGCGGCGACCGGTGGCATAGGCGCGGCCCTGCGCGTCCAGTTCCTGCTCGCGCAGCGGAGCGGCGGGGGTTTCGACAGCGTCGGCAGCAGGTGCGTCGGCGGCGATATCCTTCAGGTCCGACAGGTCGGACACGGTGTTGTTTTCGTCAGCCATTACTGGGCAGCCTTGTTCTTGCGGTTCATCGAGGCAACGTCGAGCACTTCGGGCTTCTGGCCCTCATGAGGATGCTCGGTTCCATTATAAAGGTGCAGCGCCTTCATCTGCGCCCGGCCAAGCGGACCGCGCGGGATCATGCGTTCTACGGCCTTTTCCAGCACACGCTCGGGGAAGCGGCCTTCCAGCACCTTGCCGGCGGTCACTTCCTTCAGGCCACCGGCGTAACCGGTGTGCTTGTAGTACTTCTTGTCCGCCAGCTTCTTGCCGGTGAACTGCACCTTGTCGGCATTGATAACGATGACGTGGTCACCGCAATCGACATGCGGGGTGTAGCTCGGCTTGTGCTTGCCGCGCAGGATATTGGCGATGATCGTGGCGAGGCGGCCGACAATCAGCCCCTCGGCATCGATGATATGCCACTTCTTTTCGACCTCGGCCGGCTTGATCGACCGGGTCTGCTTCGAAAGCGCCTTCATGGCTGTCAAAATTCCTTGTTTCGCGAATGGATCGCCGCCAGCCTTCCGGATTCGCCGAGAGGCTTGCGAAGGCGCGCCATTTGTCTTGGAACCTTGCCCAAGTCAAGCATTCATGCGGGTTTGCAGAGAGGTAAAATAATACCGTACTAGCCTCGGCGGTCAGTCGGGGAGGAGGTCCCATCCCTCCAGGCTATGGCGCATATCATCGCCCATGCGGGTCACCACCTCCCGGCTGGCATGGCGCATCAGGTGGGTCTGTGGGTCGCGATTAGCCTGAAAACGGGTGGTGACCTCGCCATGGTCACCCCAGGGCAGGGCGATTTCGCGCCTGTCTGAACGAAGCGTCTGAACCGGCGCGAAGAGATCTTCGGGCAGATGTGCAGTCAATCTCGTTCCGGTCTTGTGAAGTGCTTCGACGAACTCTGCCACTTCGTTCTGGTCCTGACCGCCACCTGCTTGCAGTCGAGCGCGTGCATCTCGCAACGCTTGTTCGACTTCGTTTCCGGGCAACTCGCCATTGCCCTCCATAATCTTTCCTGTCGCATCGAACAGGAGCGGGAACATGCCCGTTTCAACGCGCTGCTCTTCCAAAGTGGCAAAGCTGTCGAGGCTTTCGGGCGCGTCGACATGGGCAGAAAGTTGGAACCCGTTGAGCCGAAAGCCGGAAGGTACTGGCTCGAACGAAACGCGGAATTCCCTTGTGACCGAGAAACTGGCACCGCCGGGGAGCCCGCGCTCCAGCCTGCGGCGGTACAACATGCTGCCGACGGGCGGCGCGATCGTGATGGTTCCTGTAGCGTTAGCGGAAGCCGCTCGCGAAGCGAGAAGCGGAATCAAGGAAGCCCCAAGCGCGAGTTTCAAGATGTCCCTGCGGTCAGCCCTGCTCATTTGCCGCTCCACTGTTCAACAAACTGCCGAGCCATTCTGCCGTGGCCTGTGACGATGCGTCTGCGTCCCACGCCGTGATGGACGGAGTGTCGTAGGAATGCAAGTGCTCAAGCCGATCGATCAGGGTCGGCACAAGTAGCTGATCGGTCTTGAATAATACGCCAACTTCACTCGCCTCTCCGCGCCCGCCTTGCCATTCATAGAGCGAGACCATGCCGGAAATGAGATTGGCGCAGCCGATCAGTCTTTCGTCGAGTAGCTGGGTGGCGACCTGCCTTGCCTCTTCCTCGTCGGGGAAGGGGCACCACAACAAGGCCGGACCCTGGCTCATTTTCGCTGCCCCAGACGTTGCGCACCCCAGGCCGTTGCCGCCACGAGCAATGCTCCTACCAGCTGATGCGCTACAGCGAGCCATAGCTCGACCCCGGTCAACACAGTGGCAATGCCGAGAATGATCTGCGTCCCGAAGGCCGAATGGATGTAGATTGAGGCGCGACGATCTCCCCGCTCCTTCAGCGCGCGCGCCATCACGACGAGCGCGACAACTGCCACCCATGCCCACCAGCGATGCAGCCAGTGGAGCAGAAACGGGTCGTGTGTCAGGGCCCACCAGAAGCCGTTGCGCCATCCGATTTCGGGAAAGATCCGACCCTGCATCAGTGGCCAGGTATCGGAGGCGAGACCCGCATTGAGGCCCGCCACCCAGGCACCGAGCAGTAATTGCACAAAGAGGACAACCAAGGTGATGCCCGACAGCATGCTCATGCGCGCGGGCCTTGCCTGCACATTGCGACTGAGTTGCAGCAGGTCATGCGCGGTCCAGATGAGGCCGCCCAGGGTAAAGAGAGCAGTCAGCAAATGGATTGAAAGCCAGAAGTGGGAGACATCGGTCATCTGGGTATTGAGGCCAGAGCGGACCATAAACCAACCGAAGGTACCTTGAAGACCGCCCAATGCCAGCAAAGCCAGCAGGCGCGGCTTGTAGCCTGCCGGTATCGCGCCGCGAATCCAGAACCAGGCGAGCGGCAAGGCAAAGGCCAGACCGATCAAGCGCCCCAGCAGGCGATGGAACCACTCCCAGAAGTAGATGAACTTGTAATCCTGCAGCGTCATGCCTGCCG
>CAJXLD010000118.1 GCA_913055595.1 uncultured Altererythrobacter sp. | reverse complement strand
CCGCCACAAGCACCTCATCGACAAGAAAGCCGCGTGTATTCTGGATGGAAGAACACCCCGCCAACAGCGCAAGGGCGCCGACTGCAGAGGCGATCCGGATGGTGGAATGCATTGCGCGATTATCCTTCAAACTCTCATCATCGGCACGAGTGCGCATTGCGGGATGCGCTTCATGCCCTATATCTTGCGGCAAGCCTTACGGGCTGGCGCGGCGCCATGCAATCCCGCCGGCAACCCGCTTGCCCAGAAGCTTTTGAATGCCTCCTTAACGACTGTCCGGAGCCGCCATCCCCCATGTCCTTTCTTTCTCGCCTTCTCGGCACGCAGGCCGATCCGCGTGACGAATTGCGTCCCTTGTGGTTCCGCATCATCGAATTGAGCCGCCTGCCCGAATATTATGCGAAATGCGGCGTGGCGGACACGGTGGACGGTCGCTTCGACATGGTCGTGAATGTGCTCGCCATTGCGATGCTTCGAATGGAGCAAAGCAGCGGCCTCAACCGCAAGAGCGCTCTGCTTACCGAACTCTTCGTAGAAGACATGGACGGGCAACTGCGCGAAAGCGGCATTGGCGATGTTGTCGTGGGCAAACACATGGGCCGCTTGATGGGTGCGCTGGGCGGCCGGTTGGCTGCCTTGCGCTCTGCCATCGCCGATAGCGACATGGAAAAGCTGGAAGGGGCGCTGGATCGCAATGTCCATTGGAGCGATGCGCCCGACCCGAACAGCCTCGCTGTCAAGCTGCGCGCACTCTACGAAGATCTCGCCACGCGCAGCGACGATGACCTGCTTGCGGGGAGGATCGCGCAGTGAGTGACGGCACGCCCACGCCCGAATTCAGCCATGTGATAGATCGCAGGCAGATTACCGCCTCACCTGTCGAGCTGACGGCAGATGAAACGCAACGCGCCGCCCTTGCCCAGCGATTTGGTCTGGTTTCAATCGATGCGCTGTCCGCCAACGTAACGCTGGAACTGGACGGCGAAGTGGTGAAGGCGAGCGGTACATTGCAGGCCGACGTGGTGCAAAGCTGCGCGATTTCGGGCGAAGACCTGCCCGTGCATATCCGCGAGGAGATTGCCTTCAATTTCGTTCCCGAATGCGAAATTGTGAGCGAAGAGGAAATCGAGCTGGAAGAAGAGGAACTCGACGAAATCCCCTATGTGGGCACCTCATTCGATCTCGGCGAGGCCGTTGCGCAAAGCCTCGCCCTCGCCATCGATCCCTATGCCACAGGCCCCGATGCCGATCGCATGCGCGAGGAGCACGACCTCACCGAGAAAGCCCCGCAAGGCCCGCTGCAGGAAGCGCTGGCGAAGCTGAAACGGGATTAGGGCTGAACGTCCGCAACTGGGTGGAAAGCTGTCGTGCCGGTTTTGGAGCTGGATTCGCCTCAAAGACTACATTCTGTTACTAAAGTCATGAGCTGCGGCCTGAAGGGGGAAGTGATGCGGCGTGAACTCAAAATATCTGCTGTACTCATTGCCACGCTAGCGTTTGGCAGCGCTTCTGCCGTTGTTCCGAACGAGCAACCCACTGCTGGAACACTTGAGGCGCTCGATCCGACGGTCTTGGGACGCAATAGCTGCCGTGGGTTTGATACCTCAGGAGCAACGCTCGATAATCGCCTCAAATTGGCCCAGGCGTTGTCCGAGGAACGAGGTTTCGGCACGCGGCCAATGAATCTCTATTCTGATATTTCGCCAGCAGATCTGCCTGTTGGAAACATCAATCCACTGGCGCGTCGCTACTTCGATCAGGGGCTTGCGCTCGCCTATGGCTTCAATCACCGGGCAGCCATTCGCTCTTTCCAGCATGCCAGGGAAATCGATCCCCAGTGTGCGATGTGTTGGTGGGGCGAAGCGATGGCCAACGGACCCAATATCAATGCCGGCATGGACAATGACCAGAACCAGGCTGCGCTTTATGCTCTCGAAATGGCCCAGCGCCTCGCATCTACTGACAGCCCGGCGGTGCAGGAGTTGATCGAAGCGCAAGCTGCTAGATATTCTGCCGCTCCCGATGCCGATCGTGCAGCATTGGATTGGGCTTATGCTCAGGCAATGTTTGCTATTTCGCGCAGGAATCCTGCCAGCGATGACCTGGCTATTCTCGCGGCGGAAGCGGCAATGAACACCAGCGCCTGGGACTATTGGGACCTGGAAACGGGCGCACCAAGGCCACTCATCGCAGATGCAGTCGCATTGATCGAAGGCGTGATGGCTCGCAACCCCACCCATCCGCAAGCATCACATCTTTACATACATTTACTGGAACTGCCGGATGCAAAGCGCGCAGAAGCAGCGGCGGACCGCCTTCGCGACCACGGCCCCAAGGCATTGGGACACCTCGTCCATATGCCTGCCCATATCTACTATCGTATTGGCCGGTATAGGGATTCTATGGCGGTCAACATTGATGCTGTAGCTGCCGACGAGGCTTATCTCAGCGAAGTAGGTGATGATGGCTTGGTGCGCTTCGGCTATTATCCGCACAACGTTCATTTCCTCCTGACATCAGCGCAGATGCTGGGTGATGTCCGAACTGTTGTGACGCAAACAGCCAGGCTTGAATCAATTCTCGATGTTGAGACCGGACGAGACCTCTATTGGGTCCAGGCAATCTATGCCGCTCCTTACTTCGCATATGCCCAATACGGATCGGCTGCCGCCACACTTGCACTGACCGAAGAAGCCCATCCGCTCGACTATGTGGAAGCGATGCGTCGCTATTCGAGGGCGGTTGCCTTTGCGCAGATCAAGGATTCTGATGGCTTTGCTCAAGAATTGCAGGTCCTGGAAAGCTTGGTGGATTCAAATGGGGTTTCTCAGCTTGAAGAAAACGGATTCCCCGCATCCCTGATCGTTACCCTTGCTGCCGAGGCTGCGCGAGGGCGCATGGCAATGGCTGAAGCAAGGCATGCTGATGCGATCATACATTTCTCGAATGCGGCGGAAATGCAGAAGCGGATACCCTACAGCGAGCCGCCATTCTGGTATTATCCAGTTAGCCAATCGCTGGGCGCGGCTTACTACCAGGCAGGCCAGTATGACAACGCAAGGCAGGCTTTTAGGGCTGCTTTGTTTGAGGCACCAAATAGCGCACTTGCTCTTTTTGGCCTCGCGCAGACCGAGAGAGAGCTTGGTCACGAGCTGGAAGCGCAAGCAGCAGAACAGGCATTGGATGGCATGTGGGTGGGCGAGGATGACTGGCTTTCAATGAGCCGCATCTAACGTCCGAATAAGGAGCCCAATCAACGTCCGCAAGTGGGTCGCTTGCAGACATTCTCGACCGTCCCACCAAGTTCCCGCGATCGGCTGCAAGCCGACGCTGGCGAGACGCCTATCTTTCGGTCGTCGGATCGATGACCTTGGAGATTTCGGTGATCTTGCTGGCCGGAAATCCCGACCTTTCGGCGTGCTGGTGAATTCGTTCCTCGTTTTCTGCGAGATAGATGCAGAAGGTCTTGTCACCGGCAACGTAGGAATGTTCCCACTGGATACCGGGTATTTCCGACAGGGCCTTGTTCGACGTCTTGGCGGCACCGCCCAGCTCTTGCTGGTTCATCTGCCCCACTCCGGGTAGATCGCGTTCGATCACATATCGCTTCAACATGCCATGGTCTCCTCGCGCCAAGGTTGCTCGGAAAGCATATCATTTGTCACGGCGTCTGTATAAGTGAACTTGCCCTGGCTAATCCTCGCGGTCACTATCCGGCAAGGCGCGCAGGTTTTCGATCTCGCGTGCCGTTCGCTCCGCCGGATCGGTGGCGATTGTTTCCAGTGTCGCCACACGGTCCTGAAGTTTTGTGACGAGGTTGCGCAAACGCTCGTTTTCTTCATCGATGGATTTGAGTGTCTTTGCCGGTTTGGCCTGCGAATTGACGAAGAACTCGACGAAACCGCACTCAACGCATCGGCGACCGCCAAGCTCGGCGGAATTCGCCCCGAAGCCCCGCATCAATGCTTTCCAGAAGCCCGGTTCGCCATCCATCCATTTCACCCGGCTGCCAAGGTCAGGCAGGTAGCCGAAACCTTGCGTCATTCGTCCACGGCATTTCGGGCAACTCGACATTTGTCCTCCGTCATCCAGCAGGTGTCTTGCTCGCATAACACAGAGGAAATTGGTCTGCAAATGTATGCGGCTACGGAAGATGTTCTATTGGGTTGGGGCGATCAGAACGGGATATCGTCGTCAAGATCGTCGCCGAGGTTGGAAGCGGCTGCGGCCCCGCCGGCCCCTGCCTGTCCGGCGGATGATCCGCCACCCTGGTTCCAATTGCTGCCACCGCCACCAGAGCCGCCGCCCTGGTCCCAGTTGCCGCCGCCACCGCCGCTGCGGGCACCGTCAAGCATGGTCAGAGTGCCGTTCAGGCCGCGGATCACCACTTCGGTGGAATAACGGTCATTACCGCTCTGGTCCTGCCATTTGCGCGTTTGCAATTGGCCTTCGATATAGACCTTGGAGCCCTTCTTCAGGAAGCGTTCGACAACGCCGACCAGCCCTTCGGAGAAGATGGCGACGGTGTGCCATTCGGTGCGTTCCTGCCGCTCGCCCGTATTGCGGTCCTTCCACGTCTCGGTCGTGGCAATACGCAAGTTCGCCACGCGCCCGCCGTTCTGGAAGCTGCGGATTTCGGGGTCTGCGCCCAGATTGCCGATCAGCATGACTTTATTGAGTGAACCGGCCATCGAATCGCTTTCCTCTCTTGGTGTCGGGCCAAGAGGCTTATCGAATGGTCCGGTGAGTCGCCACCCGGTGTGCGCTATTTCCCCAGATAGAGGTTAAAGCCCGACGGCGACGGCTGCCCAATAGGTCAGTCCCGCGAAGATATAAGCGAGACCGAAGAGGTATCCGACCATGACCATGGGCCATTTCCACCCGTTTGTTTCGCGCCGGGCGACCGCAATGGTGGACAGGCACTGCGGGGCGAAGACGAACCAGGCGAGGAAGGCGAGCGCTGTGGGCAGGCTCCATCGGGCGGCGATCTGGTCTCGCAGGGCCTGCTCGGTCTCTGCCTCATCTTCGGCATCGACTGCATAGGTGGTCGCCAGGCTTGCCACGGCCACTTCGCGGGCAGCCATGGCAGGCACCAATGCCAATGTCATTTCGCGGTTGAAACCGACAGGTTCGAAAGCAGGCTGCATGACGGACGCAATGTTGCCTGCAATCGAGGCATCCAGCTGGCTTTCGCCTTCACCGGCCTTGGGAAAAGTCAGCAAAAGCCACAATACCACAGTGGCCGCAAAGATGATCGTACCCGCGCGGCGCAGGAATACCCAGGCGCGCTGCCACAGACCGATCAGCAAATCGCGCACAGGTGGCAGCTGGTAGCGCGGCATCTCCATAATGAAGCCCGAAGCTGCACCCTTTGTGGCCGTGCGCCGCAGCACCAATGCCGCCAACAAGGCGCCCAATATTCCTGCGACATAGAGCAGGAAGAGCACCAGACCCTGCAGTCCGATGCCCGGGCCTACGCTGGTCGCCGGAATGACCGCCCCGATAATGACCGCATAGACGGGCAGTCTTGCCGAACAGGTCATCAAGGGCGCTATCAATATTGTCGTCAGCCGGTCCTTCGGGTCCGAGATGGACCGTGTCGCCATGATGCCGGGAATGGCGCAGGCAAAGCTGGAGAGCAACGGGATGAAGCTGCGGCCAGACAGGCCGACATAGGCCATCAGCCGATCCATGATAAAGGCGGCGCGCGCCATATAGCCCGATTGCTCCATCGCCAGGATGAAGGCGAAGAGGATGACGATCTGCGGCAGGAAGACCACCACGGACCCGACACCCGCAATAACCCCCTCTACCAGGAAATCCCGCAGCAACCCTTGCGGCAAGATGTCCGAAACACCCTGAGCCATCAGTTCTGTCGTGGTTTCGATGAGACCGATAAACGGGTCCGCCCAGGCGAACACCGCCTGGAAGACAATGAACAGCAGGCCGAACAGGATCACGGGCCCAAGCCAGGGGTGCAGCAGGAGTTTGTCCAGCTTCGCATGCAATTGGTGCGCTGCGGTCTCCGACAGGATCGCGCCCTTGGCGATGTTGCGTGCGGAAAGCCGCCGCTCGGGCAAGGTCAGTCTTGCAACCTCATGGCGCTGGCTCATGTCCTGCGTTCCTGAGCGCTCCACCGCTTCTGCCAACAGGCCCAGCCCGTGCTTGCGCACTGCAACGGTGGGCACGACCGGAACACCCAGAGCCTCTGATAGAGCCGCAGGATCAATTACCAACCCGTCACGCTCGGCCAGGTCGACCATATTGAGCGCTACCACTGTGGGGAGGCCAAGTCCGATCATCTCCTGAGCGAAAACCAGATGCTGTTCGAGGTTTGCGGCATCGGCCACCACGATCAGCACGTCAGGCTTCGCCTCGCCTTCAAACTCGCCCATGACCACGCGGCGGGTGACTTCCTCATCGGGGCTGGAAGGATCGAGCGAATAGGAACCGGGCAGGTCGACCAGATTGATCGGCGCGCCCGATGGCAGGATCATGCGGCCCGATTTACGCTCCACGGTCACACCGGGATAATTGGCAATCTTCTGCCGCGCTCCGGTGAGCGCATTGAACAGCGCGCTCTTCCCGGCATTGGGGTTGCCGACCAGTGCGGCTGTGCGCAGCTCGCTCATACTTCCTGCACCGTCATGGCTTTGGCATGCACGCGGCGCAGCGCCACCGTCATCCGCCCGATCATGATGGCGATCGGATCCTTTCCAGCGAATATGCCGCGATGGGCGATGGTTATACGCGCGCCGGCATCGATGCCCAGCGCTCGCAAACGCTTGGCCTCTTCAGGGGCGAGCGAAGCCCAGTCTACACTGGTGATTTCGGCTCTCGTAAGCGGAGGAAGTGTGTCGAGTGTCATGTGCGAATTGTCTCGAGCGCGCGGTGCCAGAGAGTCGCTCTAATTGCAACTGCTTCTCAATATGATTCTTACCTCAGGCGTCGGCGGGGCCATCCGGCCCCTTGGCTTTCCTCGCTTCCGGGCAGGCAAGCTGCCCTCGCAAAGTTTATCCTGAGCGGCTGCCGCAGGCGGCCAGCCGAAGGGGGCGCGCAGTCGCGCTATGGCTGCCGCGACCTGGGGCCGCAAGGGCGACCGCCCGCCCGCAGGTGCCCCGCAGCCCTAAGGGCGGAGGGAATCGCACCGAGGATGCTCGCGCGGATGCGCGAGCGTAACCACTAGGATTGCTTGTAACGTAAACGCCCGAGGAAACGTGCGACATCGAAGTGCTCGCGGTTGCCGCCAAGCCATTGCGCCTTGGCCTTTTCGAACTTCATCACGCCTTCGATCCGGCGATCGAGGAAGGCACGGCTATCGGCCTTGTCCTCGCTCTCGTCGTTCACATAGACGGCCAAAGTCGCGGCATAGATCGAGGCGAGGATCGCGCGCTTGGTATAGTGGTTGTAATCAGTGGCGGTATCGCCAGCGAGACGCCACATGGCATCGGCGCTGGACCAGCCCATCTTGAGCGCGCGGGCTGCGTTCTGCGGCATGGCCTGGATCGCCAGCGCGCGGCTGAAGGCCTCCTCCATCCCCTTGATTTGCTTCAGCCGGAACCACACCAGCTCGCGGATCTTGTCGCGGATCTTCATCTCGTCGAGCGCGCCCGAACCGAAGCGTTCCTGCATCGCCGCATCGACGCTTTCCACCCACGCGGAAATCATGCCCATTGCACCATCGGGAAATGCCAGGCGCGCCACGGCCGGGTCTATATCTTCTTGCCGAGCAGCTGCTGCCAGGGCTTCTTCGCCCCAGCCATCGAACACAGCCGCACGCGCAATTTCCGGAGCCAGCTTCAAACGTAGCCCGTCGAGCGAGACGTCTGCAGCTTCAGCCATCAAAAGCTCGGCCCATAGGTAGTGCCGCTGGTCTCGCGCTCTTCCTCAGGTTTCTCGTAACGCTCGATAATGTCATTGGTGACATCGTTTTCGCCATGCAGCCGTGCATAGTCCCGCGCCGAGCGGCCCGAATTGTCATAACGATCCGGGTCAGCGCCTTCCTGAAGCAGGATGCGCATCATTTCCGTGTTGCGAGCATGGACTGCCATCATCAGCGGCGTTTCGCCGGAATTGTTGGTCACGTCCACGCGGGCTCCATGTGTA
>CAJXLD010000117.1 GCA_913055595.1 uncultured Altererythrobacter sp. | reverse complement strand
TAAATTCTGGCGGGGCCTTTGGGGGCGATCGGGCGACTAGGTTCCTTCATTCAGCCGCGCAGTTGCGAGCAGATAATCCGCTATCTGCTCGATCTCATCGTCGCTAAGTTCGGAGGGCCGGAACATGGGCATGGAACCGCTGCCTCTGCGCACAAAGAGACGCAAAACGGGCGCGGGCAAATCGTCGCGCAGTTCGAGTTCGCCCGCCCGCTCGCCTTCATATTTCTCTAAAAGCGCCTCTGTTCCCGGGAGCAATCGCGCACCGTCATCGCCCGGTCCGGTCCCGTGGCATGGAGCACATTGCTGGGCGAAGACCGTTCTCCCGGGCAGGTCGGCGCGCAATATGTCCAAACGCCCCTCCTGCGCGGAGACCGAAAGCGACGCAAGCACACCCGAAAGGCTCAGGAGCGAACAGAGCTTTCTCATGACCGGAACCTCCGCGGCCAGATGCCGCCCCTGCCCGGCGCAATGATCCCGTCCGGATCGACCGCGTCCTTCAGCTGTTCATGAAATCGCCGCAGGACGTGGTTGTTGAAGCTGTAGGTGGCCGACACATCGTCCTGGTAGATCGGCGATGCGCGATAGTCGCCCCAGCCGAGTTCGGCCGCGACCGCAACCATCTTCTTCATCGCGCGATGGACCATGGCGTTGTGCTCCGGATCGTCGTGCTTGACCGATGGCGCAAAGACCATCTGGAACGTGTGCGTGTGCCAGAACAGCGGTGCGGTGATCGCGCTGAAATAGGGCGGCAGGGGGAACTCGCGTTGTGCATCGCCCAGTACGCGCTGCGCCTCAAACACCGCCTCGCCATCGCGCGGGATGACCGGGAAGAAGCCCACATGGCCGTCATCGCGCACGATCTCCCAGATGCCGAGCGAAGGCACGCCCAGCGCGGCGCGGCGGCGGACGCCCGAGGCATAAGGCTGCGTTGTGTTCTCAAGCTGCTCTTCGCTTGCCGGCAGTTTGAAGTGATCGCCATCAATCGCTTCCGCGCCGACAATGTCAGAAAGGATACGGTCCTTGGCATATTCCCATTGTGCCAAGGTTGCCGCCTGCGGCCCGAGGAATTGCAGGTCGACCGCCCAGGCCGGAAGGCCGAAAGTCTCGGCGGCTGCATCCATCTCCGTATCGCTCGGTCCGCCAGCCTTGGTCGCAAGCGCCAGGAAGTCCGGATCACCCATCCAGGTCGACAGCGGGCTGGCGAAGCGCACTTCGCTGACCATGCCGCTGTCGGAGAGGTAGTTCACATGCGCGATCAGCTTCACCAGGTCGCGCCTCTTGCGCACGGTGATAAGGCCGGTGCGGTAATATTCGGGCAGCGGTAGCAGGCGAAAGCCCATCTTGGTGACCACGCCGAAATTGCCTTGTGCGAACAGGCCCGCCGGATCGGGCCCGAAGCCGTAAGGATATTCCTGCCATGTATCCGAGCCGGGCAAGGCTCCCATGCCGGTGCGCATGATCTCGCCATCGGGGAGCACGACTTCCATGCCGCAATGCGCGCCAAAGTGGTCGCGAAAATGCGGCATGGTGTAGCCGACGCCGCGTTCGAGCGAATTGCCGATGGGCGAACCCCAGCCCGGATCGGGTACGTCGAGCATCACTTTCAGCCCGCGTTCCTCGACATGTCGGTAGAGGTCGAAATAGGAGACGCCCGGCTCGACAAGGCAGAAATTGCGCGCCTCGTTCACCTCGAGCACGCGGTTCATGCGTTTCAAATCGAGCACGACCGAGCCATTCACATTGGGCGAAGGCCCGCCATAGCCGAAATTCTTGCCGGTCGAGATCGGGAACAGCGGTACGCGATGACGGTTGGCAATGCGCACCACGGCACTGACCTGTTCGACATTTTCGGGCGCGACAGCGGCGCTGGCATGACGCTCCTCACCCGTGTTCCATACCGGGCTGAAGCTGTCGCGATAGGGGAACATATCGGTATCGCCGGACCAGATCCAGTCCGCGCCCACCGCGCCGCGCAATTCATCAAGCAAGGCAGCGAAACCCGCCGCATCCATATCGGGCGGCAGTACGCTCATGCTGTCACGCTCGGATGATGCGGGGCAATTACCCAGCTGACGGGGCGCACGCCGTCGATGTTTGGCTCGGCCAATGCGGTGCGACTGACCACGCGGCGGCCGTGATGGTTGGCGAGTGTCTCCAGCACGAAAAGCGCATCCGATCCGGTGATGCCCCCAAGGACATAGCCGGGATCGCGCCATCGCCGGTCGAGATGATCGTACCAGACACCGGTGACATCGCCGGCAAAGCGCATGACGGGAATCCTCGCATAGTCGGCGGCAGGTTCGGGCGAGAAACGCTCATCGAGCAACAGCGCATCGAGCCCCTGTGGCGCGCGGGCAAAGGCGGCTTGCGATCCGGTGGCGAGCGCGGGCGCGACGGCAGTCCATTTAATCAAATCGCGGCGTGTAATCATTGCTCACCTCGCGCGTTCAGTTCAACCATCTCCTCCCCCAGCAATGGCACATGCGCGCCGCGATCTTCAAGCGGAGCGGTGAGATATGCGTTAAGCTGCTCCAGCTCTGTATCGCTGATTTCGGTCGGGCGGAAGGGCGGCATCCAGGCCACGCCATTGCGCACGAAGAAGGTGATGACCGGCGCGGACAGATCGGTGCGATCCTCCAGAACGGCGGGAATATCGGTTCCTTCATACTTTACCGCCAGCGACATGGTGCCCGCCAGCCCAGGCTCATTGGCATGGCAGGGTGCGCACCAATGGGCGTAGACCGCCTTGCCCTCCGCCAGTTCGGGTGCGCCCGGACCAGTGCGCGTCGCTTCTTGCGCGGCTACCACGCCAATGCCGAGCGCCAGAAGCGCGGCACTTGCGACAAGGAGCCTCATGCCTCCCTCCCTTCGCGCAGATGTTGAGGCCAAACACCATAGCGACCCGCCGAGAGGATGCCGTTGGGATCGAGCGCATCCTTGATCTGCTCGTTCACGCGGCGGAGCTTGTTGTCGTTAAAGCTGTAGGCATCCATGACATCGTCCATGAAGGCAGGCGGACAGCGATATTCGCCCCAGCCATGGCTGGCGCAAATGCCGATCACTTCCTTCACTGCGTCGCGCAGATGACGGTTGCGTTCGGGGTCTTTGTAAACGGGCACGGCGGCGAAGAGCACGAAGCTGCGCGTCCAGCAGGTGACCGAAGGCACGAACATGAATAGGTCGAGCCCCAGTCGCTCACATTCGCGGCGCATCACGCGATTGGCATCAATGATTCCCTTGCCGCTGCGCGGGATGACGGCGGAGAACCAGATATGCCCGTCGCTGGGGTTGAAATTGCCATAGCCGCGGCTGCCGACAGAGAAGATGTCGAGCGAGGGGATGCCGAAGCGCGGTTTTTGCACGCGCTCCAGATCCTCGGGCGAGAGCGGCAGTTTGACGAAGCTGCTTTCGGTGAACTTCACGCCGGGGAAATGCGCATAGCGTTCCTGCACATGTTCCCACTGCGCGCGGATCACCTTTTCCGGGCCATAGAAATTGAAAGAAGCGCGCCAGGCGGCATGGCCTGTCTCTGCGACCATGCGGTTCATTACGTCGGGCTCGGGTACGATCGACATGGCGATCGGATTTTCCTGGCTCAACACGGGCGAGGACACGCCGGGCATGCCGTTAAACACATTGCCATATTCGAGCTCGTTCATGATCTCGATCAGCTCTTCGATATCCTCGAAACGGAAAACCTCAACCGAGGTTGAGAGTGCGGCTTCAGGCTCGGGAAAGAGGTAGAATCCCATCTTTGTGACGACGCCCAAAGTGGACTGGCGGAACAACCCGTCGAGGCATGGTCCGATGCCCATGCGATACTGCTGCCAGGTCTCCGATCCGGGCAGCGCTCCCATTCCGGTACGGAAGAGCTCGCCATCGGCCATCACCGCCTCGATGCCGCAGACCGCTTCCCAATGCCCGCGATAGCCGCCAACCGTATAGCCACCACCGCTATCCAGCGCATTGCCGACCATGCTACCCCAGCCGGGATCGGGGACGTCGAGCCAGAGCTTGGAGCCGCTCTCCCGCAAATGGCGGTACATATCGAAATAGGACACGCCGGGTTCGACGAGGCAGGAGCAATTGCTCTCATTCACATCGAGCACCTTATTCATGCGCTTGAGGTCAAGCACCACACTGCCCGAAAGGACCGGGGCCGCTCCACCATAGCCAAGATTGCGTCCGGTGGAGATGGGATAGAGCGGGATGCTACGCTCATTGGCCGTGCGCACTACCGCCTGTACTTCCTCGACATTGGCCGGAGCGATAGCGGCACTGGCGTGCTTCTCTTCGGGCTCGCCCCACAGGACGGAGTAGAAATCACGATAGGTGTTGAGGTCGGCCGGCTGGTCGAAGACCCATTCATTCCCCACGATGGAGCGCATTTCGGCAATACCATCGGCAAATGTCACCTCGCTCAATCCCGGTGGCAACGCCATACTCAATTCCCTTACAACACAAATTTATACGACCGTATAAATTCAGCGCTCCTTAAAGGCAATCCATTCGAATCCCCTTGCCGATCAGATCAGGACTCAAGCGCGGCCTTTGCAAAGCGGACGAGATATTCAATGTCATCCAGGTGCTTGCCAGACTCGGTCACGAGAGCGCCATGCGAACGCGGTGGCGGCCCCAGCACGGCACCCGATATAAATCGCAACCGCGCGCGAAGTTCATCATCGTCCAGATGAGGAAATTCGGGAGCGATGGCCTCGCGAAACCTGGTGATGAATCCGGTCATCGCTTCGATCACCTTGAGCCGGATGGCGCCTTCGCCATGTGCTGCAATCTCGTCCAACACGACAAGCGCCCTTCCATCCTCGGTAAAGGCGGCGGGCATCAACATCGGCTCCAGCCACGCACGCAGCAGAGGCTCAATGTCCTCTCCACAACCCCTGTCGAGAGCGATCGCATTCCATTGCGCGATCAATGGTTCCAGATTGCTGCGGCAAAGCTCTTCCAGCAGATTGCCGATGGACTTGAAATGATATGTCACCAGCGTGGGGTTGACCTGCGCCTCCTGCCCCACCTTGCGCACGGAAAGGCCCGTCAGGCCCCGCTCCACCACAATGCGTTCTGCGGCGGTCAGGAGTTTTTCACGCGTGCTCATCTTGCTCGCAGTTGCCATGCTCACCTTCCCGAACCGTCCTTTGCAGGGCTGTACACCCATTCGTTCAATCGGCTCACGATGGCGCAACTCATCGCCACAGGCAAATGACAGTGGTCAATTTTCCGCCGCAAATGACTACGATTCCAAAGCGAAAGCTTCATTTATCGTAAACGGAAAATTAGGGATAATTCCCTAGCCCGAAACGCAGGGAAATCGGCATTTTTCCGGGCGTTTGGCGGGTCTCCAGGAATCGCTGCAACTTCCGGAAATTATGGCTTCCGGAATGGTCCGGAGGCAAGCAGCGGGAACATGATGAGTTACCTCGAAGGTTTGGACAGTTTTGACCCTGCGCGCGAGCTTCGGCACGCAAGCGAAACTGCGCCCGCCACTCCTGCCCCAACGCTTCCCAAGCACCGCCGGAAAGCGGGAATTTTCAAGCTGCTTTTCAATGCGATAAGACGCCTGAAGCTCAAGACATTTGTCGTTTCCCTGTTGCTCGCCGGTGCACTTTCCTCACTCCAACTTGCCGGTGCCTTTAGCATCATCGATGAACGGTTTTTCGATGCCGCAACGCTCAATGAAACAGGCACCGTTCCGCAGGTCGTGATCGTCGAGCGCGATCCCGCATTCGAGAGCCAAGGCCCCCGCCGCTTTGCCCGGCTCAACAACACATTGCATGATCTGGGGATCTCAAGGCTGGGTCATCTCCCCGCTGAGGACGAGCAGATTTCACCCCTGTTCGAAAATATTTCTACCGATGCGCCAGCCCCTATCATAGCCCTGCCGATACGCCGTGTTCCCGCCAGTCAACATTGGGATTTGGTCGGCGATGCCCAAGGCCACGCCATCCCCTCTGCCCGCATACTCGCTGCCGCGCGTTATGGCATCCACCGTACCCACTTGGCAGGCCTGTCCGGCCCTGACGGCATGCTGCCCACGTTCGAGAGCACGCTGTCGGGCGTCACCGCAGACGACCAGCCCTTTCTGGTTCGCATGCCAAGCGCGCAAAACATCCCGGTACTGACTGCGAGCCAGGTTCTTTCCGGAGATTTGCGAGGTGAGGAACTGCGCGGTCTGGTGGCGGTAATTGCACCTGCCGACACGCTGGAAGGGCGTTTGACAACGCCCCTGACGCCCAAATCCGCCCTTACCAGCGAAGCGATCTATCGCGCACATGTGTTGCAGACCTTGCTCAGTGGCAAGGCGACATATTTCGCTCGCGATTGGGAGGTATTGCTGCTGCTTCTCTGTCTGGTGTCGATCATCGCCCTCACCTATTGGCGGTCGGACCCAAAACGGATCGCCCTTCCCCTTTCGCTGTGCCTTACTGCCATCGCCGTAGCGGGAAGCTGGGCTGCGCTGCAATTTGCAGGCAAACTCCTGCCTCTCACTGCCATTTCCCTTGCTCCATGGCTGGTGTCCTTCTTTGCCGTGCTCATCCGCGAGCAGAACCAGGATGGCATCCTCGAAGAGACCGCGGCGCGCGCGGTCCAGAAATCCTTCCGCCGCTCTGCCCTGCGCGAAGGTGCCCGCCTGCCGGAATTCCTAGGCTTCGCCGGACAGCTGGCAGCACTCGACCGTTCGCTGCTGATCGCCCGCAATGAGGAGGGCGATTTCGAGCCTATCCTCGAACATGGCGCAAGCATGGATGAGCTGACCCAGAACACAAAGAAACTGAAGTCTCTTCTGAACAAGGTCCGCGGGCGCAATTATGCTTATCCTGCAGACGATCTGGTGCCGGACTGGACGGGCGAGAGCTTCGTCACCTGGCTAGGCGGCAGCGAACGCGAGCTGTTCTGGATTTACACCATGCCGGCCGCCAACCCGAAGCGCAAATCGGCGCACTTGGTACGCGCTATCGCCGCTTCCTTCCGCGAGCTGTTCCACTGGCGCGGTCACCTGAACGCCCGCTCACGACAGGACGTACGTTTCCGTCCAATCGACGGCAAGATTTCAAGCGCCATCGAATTGGTTGCCCGCGAGGCCGAACATGTCCGCTTCGGCTTCGACACGATCGAAACAGCAGTTGTGATCTTCCATCTGATCGGTTCGCCGCTGCACGCCAATGCGCGGATGGAGGACATCTATACCGAAGCCGGCCTTTCGGTTTCGGAGCTCTCGCTGACCGAGGCCTTGCGCGCGCTGACCAATCTCGACGACGACCGCATCACCGCCATGCTCGAAGATCTCGCGCTTAACGGTGGCGAGATGCGCCTGCCGATGCGCGAAATCGGCAACGCCAAACGCATCATGCGCGTTGCCGCTCCCAAGCGTTTCGCGCGCGGCGGCGAACGCGTGATCGTGCTGGAAGCGGTCGACGTTTCCGACCACCATCGCGCGGCCGACCTGCGACAGGCCGTCGCCCTCTATATCGACCTGCAGTTACGCAACGACTTCGAGGCGATCATGCTGGGCGTAGACCTGGCAGGCGACGAACGCATCCCGGCGGAAAAGATCCGTCCCATCGTCCAGCGCATTGGCGATTCTGCCAAGCGTGCCACCAGGTGCCTGGACCGGGTAGCCGAACTGATCCACAGCGACATCAGTGACATCATGGATGCCTGTTACCCGATCGATGTCCGCAAGACTGTGATCGAGGCCAAGGACAAGGTCTCCAAGCTAGCCAGCGAGCTGGCCGTCAATTTCGAAACCGACATGATCGGCATTGGCGGTTTCACCATCGCCGAACCCAGGGTGCTGGGCCAGATGATGGAAGCCATGCTGCAGGTCGTCATTGCCGATACACCACGTGGCGAAACCGTGATGCTCAAGGTCGAGGAAGAGGACGAGCGCACGCATATCCGCATCTCCGGCGGCTTCGGTATCGGCTTCGAGCGGCTTGTCCGCCTGCTGGAAGACACCGAGGCCGAAACCGTCGGCGAATTCCGCACCATCAGCGGCGGCATTCACATTGCCAACAAGTGGGGTGCATCGGTCTCCTATTGGGGACACGAGGCACAGCGCTTCGGATTCAACATTGATTTGAGGCGTATCGGATGACTCAAGGACATATCCTGATTGTCGATGAC
>CAJXLD010000116.1 GCA_913055595.1 uncultured Altererythrobacter sp. | reverse complement strand
GAGCTGGAAGGCTACACTGGGGAAACGGCGGCCAATGGCGAAATCGGCCTGGCCAAGATGCGCGCAACGCATTTCGACCTTGTCCTGCTCGACCTGGTGATGCCGCGTGTGGACGGCGTCAAGTTCCTGCGGCTGCGCAAGGATGACGGTGGACCTATGCCGCCGGTGATCATCATCTCCTCTACGTCCGGTGAGGAAGTTGCCGGCCTGCCGCCCGAAATGGGCGTGCTGGGCTTCCTGCGCAAACCCGTGGAACCCACCCGACTGGTCAAGCACGTCGAAAAGGCCCTGGCAGGAGAGCCATTGGACTGCGCATGAGCATCTTCCCGCTGACCATATTCCCTGAAGGGGGTCTTGCCAGCTCCGTGATCACCACGGTGTGGGTCGGCGTGTTCGTGCTGTGCTTCTTCAACTTACGTTATGGCTGGGTTCTGTCTGGCCTGGTCGTCCCCGGATACCTGGTCCCGCTGCTGATCGTAAAACCGCTCGCCGCCGTGGTGATCATGATCGAAGCCGTGCTCAGTTATGGCATTGTCTGGCTGTTCTCGGAAAAGCTGGCGCGCGGGCGCTATCCCAGCCTGTTCGGGCGAGACCGCTTCATGGGCTTGATCCTGGCCAGCATTGCCGTGCGCCTGAGCATGGATGGCTATCTGCTGCCCGAATTTGCCGGTTGGCTGGAAGAGAACTTTGATCGCCGGATCGATTGGGAGAACAATCTACAAAGCTTCGGCCTGGTCATCATATCTTTGCTGGCCAACCAGTTCTGGAAGCCGGGTCTTGTGCGCGGCTTCGTCGCTACCGTGGTCACCGTGGGACTCACCTGGCTTATCATCCGCTACGGCCTGATGGAATTCACCAATTTCCGTATCAGCGGGGTGGGCTATCTCTATGAAGGCCTCGCCAGCTCGATCCTCGCCAGCCCCAAAGCCTATATCATCCTGACGCTGACGGCGATGATCGCCAGCCATATGAACGTCAAATATGGCTGGGACTTTTCGGGCATATTGATCCCCGCACTGATCGCATTGCAATGGTACCAGCCGACCAAGATCCTCACCTCCTTTCTCGAAGCGGTGGTGATCTATTTCCTCGCGCGCCTGATCCTGAAGCTCCCGATGATGGCCAATGTCACGCTGGAAGGTGGACGCAAGCTGCTGCTGTTCTTCAACATCAGCTTTGCCTGGAAGATGGCTCTGGGATGGTGGGTCGTGTGGCAGGGCATTGAGGTAAAGACCACCGACCTGTTCGGCTTTGGCTACCTGCTGTCCACGCTGATTGCCATCAAGGCACATGACAAGGATATCTTCCCGCGCGTTGCCCGTTCTACCTTGCAGGTCAGCCTGATTGGTGCGGTATTGGGCAATGTGGTCGGATTTGGCTTGTCTGCAGCTACCACCCGTATGCTGCCTTCTTCAGACCGGTCGGAAGGGTCGGCGATTTCGGACACGCCGCAACTGGACGCGTTGATGGTAGCCGCAATCGGCGATGCCCATGTGCGCAGCCAGCTGGCCGAAGCGCGGCCGCTCGACCCCGCAACAGCGCGCGCCCTGTCCGACCTTGTCGAACTGCTCGAAGCGAGCGAGGTTCCTGCGGCTGGCCCGATCGATGTCCTGTCCGACAACTGGCATGTCCAGCGGATCGAATCCGGTCGCCTGGCGATTTCGCGTGCAGATGGGCAAGGCCGCGAGCTGCTGCTGTTCGATCCATCCGCGACACGGCGGCTGGCACTGGTCCTTGCCGACCCCACACAGGCACAAGGCCTTGGGGTGGCCGCGCTAGAACTGCTGGAAAACCAACAGGCTCGCTGGCTTCTGGTCACCGCGCCCACGCTTTCTTCAACGCTGGGCCAGCGCAACGTGATGGATGTCTTTGCCGAAGCCAGCGACGTGACCCGTCTGATAATCACAGCGACCCAAAATGTAGACAGTTCCAGCATTGCCGTCGCCAACAGTGCCCCGCAGGACATCGACATCTCCGCATTACGTCGGCAGATTGCAGGCCTTGCTGCCCGCCTTCGCGTCGACGCAATCGGCTCAAGCGGCGACAGTGCCGTACTTTCGTTGAGCAAGCGTGCACTCGAAGATCTGGCGCGAGCCAGCCTTCCCGCTCTCCCACAGAGGGACATGACATGTCGCCTTCCCGCACAGCGCGATCTTGAGCCGGCCTGGAGCGAACTCGAGCAACTTGCCTACCTACGTTACGAACTCGCGGAGCCGCTCTATCCAACTGTCGCATCGGGTGAAAATCCCGTCCTGACCCGTGCTGCTGCACGCATGGGCGGCTTCGAACTGGCGCCTTGCCAACTCGGCGGCCGCAAGCATTGGAGCATGTATGCGCCAACCCGTCTCGAGGCCCAGCTATATCTGACCGAAGGCGCAGCACCGGATCGCACCGTGATCTCCTATCGAGAGAACAATGCGATTCTGCCCATGCGCTTGGCGGCAGCATTTCATCGAGGATGGCAAAGTGATGCCCTTCTGGTGCTGCCCTTTGTGGACACGCAATTGCGCGAAACACAGACTTCATCCGATGTCTTGTGGCAGGCGCTGGTCCGTGCACAGGCGACTCCCGAAGAGACCCAGACCTTCCAGTTTCGTCCTCGAACAAGGGTGGCAAAAGGCTTTCTTTCCAGTGCCGACGTCATATTGTCGGCGGACCGCATGGGTGACGAAGATATCAACATGCAACCTATCCTCTCGACCTTGCGAGAGGCAGGGCTGCGCGCCGAGGCGGCGAGTAACGAGCGCCACTATGCCGGGTTCGAGATCAAGCCGGGCATGATCCTGCGGTACCTCGATAGCTCTCCCGAACACCGCTATTTCGTGGGCTATATCGAGTCTTGGGAGGGTCAGTCATGAGCCTGACCTTCTTCTTCCGAACGTTGTTCTTCCTGATCGTGGCAGCTGCTTCGGTGCAGGCGACATGGCTCTATTCGCCTGCCCTGCTGCAATATCTTGTCGAGGCGCGGAGCTCGACGATGGAGTTGGCGAAATTTGACAGCCGGTCACTGGTTTACCGGATGGACATGAATCGGCCCATCTCCTTTACCTACTCGCACCCGGTCAAACTGACCAAGATCATTGTCCAGCCTTCCGTCCGCGAAGATTTGCGCGGGCTTGAGGAAGGCTTTGTCTATGGCCTGCGCATTCGTCTTTTTGACGCTGAAGGCGAAATGGTTGATCAGCACGATAAGTATCTCTTCTCCCGTTCACCCAACGAAGTCTTTGCATCGGGCGACGTCTGGCGCTTCTTCCGCGATCGTCCCGAAGTGGTCGCAGGCCAGGACGAATTGCTGATCGAAAGTGATCCGCGCGCTGCCGCGATAGAATTTTCTGTCATCGAGGCGCAGGAGGGCATCGAAGGCGTGGAACTGCGTGTCTACGAACATCGTCCATTCCAGGAGTCCCAGACTCGCTCCACCTTCAATCGCCGCAGCAATGCCGAACAGCGCGCACTGGCGCAGGCCAATGCCTTTCCTCCCGATCTCTTGGCCGATCAGGAAATCGCCAATCTGACCCGCAATATGTGGCGCCCTGTTGGCCCCAACGGCATCGAAGGACGCGATTACACCGCGCTGGTCCTTTACGAAGGCACTCGCCTTCCCGGCCTGGAGGACGAACGATGACGGGCCGCGCGAAAGTGATCCTGCCTCTGGTTGTGGCCGGGCTTGGCGCGGGCGTAGCGGCGCTGGCATTTGCGCCTCTTGGCAATGCTGCGCGTGCAGATGCTGGGTCCCGCGAAACCTTTACCGCGGCGCGCGCCATGTTCCGGCGGGCGCTCGCTGATGCTCCGGATGTGGATGATGCAGCGAAGCTGGGCCTCAACATCCGGCCAAGCGACGGGGACTGGAACGGCATACTGCTGAGCGAAGAGGAAGGCGACTGCGCCGGACGCGGGGCCTACCTGCTGCGCGAAGGCACCCCGTTCCCCCTCGCAATCACCGCGCCGCACCGTGGATCGGACCACCATACCGGTACGATCGCGGCAGAATTGTTCGCAGAAACAAGCGCAGCTGCGGCCGCGTGGAACTCAGCACCGAGAAGGGCGGGCGAGGCTTGCGACGCAGCCATCGATCTGGCGCGACAAAGCCAACACATCTTCACCGCCTTCAGCCTGGCTTTCGCCGAAACCTTCCCCGCCGGACGGGTCGTGCAGATCCACGGGTTTGACGGCGACAAGCGAAACAGCGAAGCGGCCCGCAACGCCGATATCATCATCAGCGACGGCACAGAGGAGCCAAGCAGCAAACTGCTCGATCTCGCCGACTGCCTCAGCCGCCGCCTCGCACCACGTCCGGTGATCGTCTATCCGATCGAGACTGGCGAGTTGGGCGCATTGAACAATGCACAAGCGCGAGTGCTGCGCGAGGAGGCCGGGTTCGATGGCTTTGTCCACCTCGAACTGTCGGCCCAGCTTCGCGCTGAGCTGGTGCAGGATGACAATCTGCGCGCCCGGATTGGCCGCTGCCTCATGGAGGCGGCACAGTGAACCTGATCTCCGAAATCCACGCCCATACACAAGCGGAAGAAATCGCCCTCTTCGACAGGCTGGAACAGGCCGTCGCGCCACGCCTGCGTGCTACCTACGCCGATTTGCGTGACGAAGTACTTGCCGATGCAGAGGACCGTGCAAGGCCCCAGACCGCTCGCCGCCATGCTCGCGTGCTGGTGGGCTTCTGCAACAGCCAGCGCAACCGCATTACCGAACTGCAGCAGGCTGAGACCCAGTTCCACACGCGCCATGCCACCGCCGTGGACGAGGCCGAGCGCCGCGCGGCGATCCTGGAATTCGCCCGTAGCCTTGGTGCCGACCCCAAACAGTTGCGACAGGATAGCAGGGCGTTCAGCAACTATTTCGATGCCGACGCCGTGCTCGAGCGTTTTGCCCGCCGGGTAAATGAACGCGAGCGGGCACTCACTTACGGTCTCGAGCGTCTGGGGGCCGTTGCCGGACAGGCTGTGGCCGACAATCCGGCCGAAGCCGAGGGTGAGTTCATCATCGAACTGTTCGGCCAACTGGTGGCGGAAACCCGCGTGTGGCGGGGAGATGCGCGTGTGCGCCGCGCAGCACAGAGCTGCACCAGACAGATCGCCGAACGGCTGGCCTTCAAGCCGAAGAGCTATTGGCTTGACGTAGTGGTGGGTGCCACGCGGCGCATTTGCCTCGACCGCCGTGAAGATGCCTGGACGCAATGCGAGGCGATGGACACGCTGCTGCTGATTTCCCCTCAGTCCATCGCCTCCGTCATCAAGCGTCGCATCGCTGACCCCGACGGGAATGTCGACAAGCCGGGCGATGGCGAAGTCTTCGTGCTGCGCCATGCAGCCCAGCTTGTCTGTCGCAATGCCAGCGACCACAAGCGACTTCTCCCTCTCGTTTCGGCGCTGGCCGACCATGAAGATGGTGCAGTCAGGCAAATCGTGGCGCAGGAAGCTGCCGAATTGCCGAGAAATCTCGCCTCGGCGGTCTGCCGCCATCTGCGCGCTGACAGCGATCCGCAGGTCCGCGCCATGGTCGTCGCCAATGCGCAAGCCATGCTCACGACGCTAGGCGCCGATGGTTGGGCCAAGACGCTCTATGAAATACTCGCCTCGGACGAAGACGAATTTGTCCTGCGCATGGCGCTCGATGCAGCGGCGGTAACGATACGTATGCTTGTTGCAGAACGGTCGGAATCGCTCAATCTGGTGCGACCGCTGATCTGTCAGGGGATCGTACAGGTGCAGAAGCGCACTGCGTCCGCCAGGATGCGGCGCTGGGCGGACGAGGCGAACGAACGCATCTGGCTGGCCGGCGACAGCGAAGCGCAGGAAATCGCCATGCTGCTCGCCGAGACAGTTGCTCCCATGCGCGAAGGCAGGACGCAGCGCCTTCGCAGGCTGCGCCCTTTTCTGAAATCCGACCGCGAGAAAGTCGGTCGCGTCATGGCCTTGCTCGCGCTCAATGATTTCGGCCTCTCGCTGGAGCCAAGCACCATTCCGGTGATCCAGCGCGGTGAGCTGCTGCGCCGGCGCTTGTGGCGTATCATGTTTGAAGGCGGCAAGAGCGCCACCGACAAAAGGCAGGCCTTTCTCCACACGACCGGTCGGCATTTCACCGGTTCGATGGTCGCGCCAAGCGCACGTATGGCGGAACTCGCCCCTACCAAGGTTCCCGGCGAGCCACTGTTCGAAAGCAGCGAGGGCGGCTGGCGCAATTACCTGCCGCTGCTGGACAATATCCTCAGCGTACTAGATCGCGGCGGCAAGAGCGAAATCTTCACCAGCGCCGGTGTCACCACGATCACCGCACCAGTCAGCTTCTTCAAACGCATCTGGCTGTTCTGGAAGGTCTCCCGCAACTTCGCCAGGCTGGCGGACATGCGCAATCGCGAGCCTGATGAATTCGTGAAAAATATGCGCGCCATGGGTGTAGGAATTAAGCATCGTCCCTATGGCAACATTAAACGTTCCAATCCGGAAGTGACCAAGCTGTTCAGCGCAGGCGGCGGCATCGCCATCCTGCCGCTGCTGCTCGACCGTGCATCGGCCTATTTCTCGACCGTATACGAGAACAGCCTGCTCGAACTCGGCATCTTCCTGGGATTGGCCTGCGCATTCTTTTTCGGTCGGCACATGCTGCTGGGCTGGAAGGCCCGGCGTCTGCGCGACGGCATTTCGCTTGTTCTCGGCGGCTGGGGAACGCGCGGCAAATCTGGCACGGAAAGGCTCAAGGCAGGATTGATCAATGCGCTCGGTCCCTCGATTGTGTCGAAAACGACCGGCTGCGAAGCCATGTTCCTGCACGGTACACCCTTTGGCGGGCTGACCGAGATGTTCCTTTTCCGCCCCTATGACAAGGCCACCATCTGGGAGCAGTACAACCTTCTCAAGACCGCGCGCGGCCTCAATGGAAGGGTTTTCCTTTGGGAATGCATGGGCCTCAACCCGTCCTATGTCGCCGTGCTGCAGCAAGACTGGATGCGCGACGATATCGGCACGATCACCAATACCTATCCCGATCATGAGGATGTGCAGGGTCCTGCCGGTCGTAACATTCCCGAGGTGATGTGCGAATTCATCCCGCATGGCTCGACCCTGCTCACCACCGAAGAGGAAATGTTGCCGATCCTGGCCGAAGGTTCGGACAAGGCGGATACGCGCATGCGTCCGGTTGGCTGGAAGGAAGCAGGGCTGATCCACAAGAACCTGCTCGAACGTTTTCCCTATGAGGAACACCCCTACAATATCGCCCTGGTGACCGCGATGGGTGACGAATTGGGCCTGGAACCCGATTTCTGCATCAAGGAAATGGCCGACCGCGTGGTGGCCGACCTTGGCGTGCTCAAGACCTATCCGCGCTCGACGATCAACGGCCGTACTCTGGAATTCGTCATGGGCATGTCCGCCAATGAACGCTTTGGCGCGATGGGCAATTGGACGCGCATGGGCTTCGACCAGCACGATCTTTCCAGGGATCCGGAGATCTTCGTGTCTACCGTGGTCAACAACCGTGCGGACCGTGTCCCGCGCTCGCGCGTCTTTGCCCGCATGCTGGTAAATGAAGTTTCCGCCGACAAGCACGTGCTGATCGGTGCCAATATCGACGGGCTGATCGGATTTATCGAAGAGGAATGGGAAGCCTATGCAGCCGGCCTGACGCTGTCCGAGGAAGGCAAGGATTCCAAAGCGCTGTTTGAAGCGTTGGCGAAGAAACAGCGCATTCCCGTGAGCGAAGACGAACTCGACGGTCGGCTGCGCGCCATGCTGGCTCCGCAAGTGGGCGAAGAACAGCAGGCCCAGGCCTGCGCCGCCGCGCGCGAGGGACGTCTTAAGAAATGGCTGGACCAGGCTGGCATCAACAACGCCAAAGCCATCGCTGAGCACTATGCCGAACTGGCGGAGCTGTATCGTGGCTACGCCGATCTCGCCGGGAATCTCGGCAGGAGTTCTGACGCGGCCATGCGTGCGCTGCTGAGCAAGGCCTTCCACGCCAAGCTGGTGCCGGTTCGCGACTATTATATGAAAGGCGAGCAGATTGTGCGGCTGGTGGCGGACAACACGCCTCCGGGTCTCGTCAACCGCATCATGGGAATGCAGAACATCAAGGGTACCGGCCTCGACTGGGTGTATCGCTGGCAGGCATGGGAAACCGTCTGGAAAGCGTGCCAG
>CAJXLD010000115.1 GCA_913055595.1 uncultured Altererythrobacter sp. | reverse complement strand
GCGCATTCGAAGCTGGTCTGGCTACGCAGGTAATATTCCTCATGCGGCACAGTCGGGCCATTGTTGAAGGCCCAGTCGCGCAGACGCTCCATCGTGTCGGGTTTGCGGCCCCACAGGAAGCCCTTGTTCTGCAGCATGATGGTGGTGCCATCGTCTTCCTGCAGCAAATATCGTGCATCGAGACAGGCAACGTCATCGCCGCGCCAATAGGCATAGTCGCCGCCCGAACCGGCAATCGCCTTGCCCTTGAGCAGTGGACCTTCGAACGTGCCGCCCTGCACCAGCACGGCGGTGCGCATGCCGCCACCCGGCAGCGGGACCATGGAATAGGCTTCAGGAAAGTCCAGGCGGACCTCCATCACCAGTTCAAGGCGCGGATTGTCGAGCGCCGAAAAGGGCGCGGTAAAGGGTGTGGTGTCTGTCAATTCCATGTCTGTACCTATCCGTTCGGTTCGAGCGCAGTCGAGAACCGTTTGCGCCACCGTGTCTCGACTCCGCTCGACACGAACGGCAGATGCAACTCTAACTCAAATTGATCAGGCCCCCATCGACGAGGATATCTTCCCCGGTGATGAAGCTGGCATCGTCACTGGCGAGGAAGAGGACTGCCTTGGCGACTTCATCGCTCTCACCCATGCGGTGCATGGGGATGTTCTGGATCATCATTTCCTTCAGCTTTTCCACCTCTTCGGGTCCCATGCCGGGGTTGCGGTGGAGCAGCGGCGTATCGATCGGGCCGGGGCTGACCATGTTGAGGCGGATCTTCCTTGGCAGCAGTTCGCGGGCAAAGACCTTCATCGCCATCGCCAGCCCGGCCTTGGCGGCGGCATAGGTGCCATTGCCTTCGAGCGGACCATGCGCGCCGATCGATCCGGTCACGACGATGGAACCGCCCTCATCCATGATCCGTACCGCCTTCTGCAAGGCAAAGACGCAGCCTTTCAGATTGATGCCGTGGACGAAGTCCCAGTCATCCTCGGTAATGCCTTCGAGCGGTGCGAAGCCGCCCACGCCGGCATTGATATAGAGCACATCGATGCGGCCATCCGCCGCCTCAACCTTGGCGACCACCTCTTCAGTGGAAGCAATGTCGGCAATGTCCGACTGGTAGCCTGTCGATCCCGGCACGCTGGCCACCGCCGAGTCGATCGTCTGCTGGTTGCGGCCAGTCAAATGCACCTTGGCACCCTCCGCCGCAAAGGCTTGCCCCGCAGCAAGGCCCATGCCGCTATTGCCGCCGAGAACCAAAACTACCTTGTCCTTGAATCTCACTGATTTCTCCATTCGTCACCCCCGCGTAGGCGGAGATCCAGCGATAGCTTGCACAACTCCGCTCTGGATCCCCGCCTTCGCGGGAATGACGAGCGAAAGGCTAGAAGGGCGAAGTCGGGTTCGGCCCGCCCTCGACGGCAACCTGCAAGACGTCCCAGTGCTCGACAACCATCCCGTCCTCGAGCCGGAATATATCGACCACGGCCCAGCCCAGATCATCGGGCCATCGGCGGACCTGGTAATGCACGATTACATGGTCCCCATCGACAAAGGCGCGCTTCACATCGTGCACGGCTTCCGGAGTGTCTGCCTTGATCTTGTCGAGGAACGTCTTGAACGCCGTTCGACCCGGACGGGTCAGCTGGCTGTGCTGGATATAGTCCGGCGAGATAAAACGATCGGCTGCCGATGAATCCATCGGGTTCAGCACCTGCTCGAACATGTCGAGCACGTGTTTCAAGTTAGCTTGTTCTTGTTCGCTGCGACTCATGCAGCATCTCTGGCAGGAATTTCGTCGGCAGGCAATTTGCGGCCACGCATGGCATCGGCGGCCTTTTCCGCCAACATTGTCACGGGCAGCGCGGTGTTTCCGCCGGGCACGGTGGGCATCACGCTGGCATCAACGACCCTCAGCGCTTCAACGCCAATCACGCGGCATTCGTTATCGACAACGCTACGCTCACCCATGGCCATCGCGCAGGTGCTGGTGGGATGCATGCCGACGTAGCAAGTGGACCGGATCAGCGCGTCCAGTTCATCATCGCTTTCCGCACCGGCACTCGGCGCGCGTTCGACACCGATCAAATCGCCCATCGGCTTGGCGCGATAGATCTTGCGTGCGGTTCGGATGGCACGGCGCATTTGCGCCAGGTCGGCCTCTTCATCCATGATGTTTAGCGTGACAGAGGCGATATCCCGCGGGTCGGCGCTTTTCAGTTCCACCCAGCCGCGGCTTTCGGGATGGAGCTGGACTACCCCAGCCCAGAAGACATGATCCTGTTCCTTCTTGATCCCGGGGAACCATGTCTGCGCATCAAAGCGGATCGGGTTGACCATGATCTGCATATCTGGGCGATCAAGGTGCTCGGCAGTACGAATGACGACGTTGCAGCTGTTCAGCTGGCTGGCCATCGTCCCCTTGCCCGTCAGCGCCCACCGCACGGCATTGAACGCAAGGCGATCCCAGCGCAACTGACGCAGGAAGGTGACCCTTTCCTTTGCCTCGAATTCCAGGCTGCAGGTGGGATGTTCCTGCAAATTGCGGCCAACGCCGGGGCTGTCATGTAACAAGGCGATCCCATGGTCCTTCAGGTGCTCCGCCGGACCAATGCCGGAGAGCATCAGCAGGTGTGGCGAGTTATAGGCACCGCCAGAAAGGACGATTTCCCGATTGGCACGCACGACATTTGTCTGACCGTCCTTGCCTTCGATTTCGACGCCAATGGCACGTCTGTCTTCAAAGACGATGCGGCGAACCAGCACTCCGGTGCGAACGTCGAGGTTTCGCCTTCCCAGGGCCGGCTTGATATAGGCGCTAGCAGAACTCACGCGCCGCCCTTGGTCGTCCACAGACTGTTCGCCCCGGGCAAAGCCTTCGGGATTAGCGCCGCCCAGATCATCGGTGGTGGCGAAGCCGGCGTTGGCGGCGGTCGCCATCATTTCCTCGTGCAGCAGGTGCGGGCTGTCGATCGGACGGATACGTACAGGGCCGCCCTTGCCGTGATAGAGGCTCTCCTCCCTCCAACTGTCTTCCATCTTGCGGAAATAGGGAAGGCAGTCGGCATAGCTCCAACCTTGTGCGCCCATCTGGGCCCACTGGTCGTAATCCGCGGGATGGCCGCGCATGGCGAACATACCGTTGATCGACCCGGAACCGCCCATCACGCGACCGCGCGGTAAAGGCATGCGGCGGCCATCGAGATTCGGTTCGGGTTCGGTCCAGTATGGCCAGTTGAACTGCGGCTTGGTCATCGCGCGCAGGAAGCCCAATGGCATCTGGATAAAGGGGTGATCGTCGCTGCCGCCGGCTTCGAGCAGCAGGACATTGTCCTTACCATCCTCGCTTAGCCGTGCAGCCATGACACAGCCTGCGCTGCCGCCGCCCACCACAATGTAATCGAATTGCGCTTCGCTCATGCAGAAAACCCCTCACTTGCCGCCTCGTTAACGATCGTTACGATGAGGCGCAAGGACAGGAGAGCCCCCGATGACCCGCGAAGACTACGAACGCTATGCGAAGGCCTTCAACGAGCGCAATTATAACGCCGTATTCGATTTTTACACTGATACGCCGAGAATGGCATTTTTCGGCATCGAGATCACCACGCGCGAGCAGTTGAAGCAATTTTACAGCTTTCTGCACTCTTATGTCCGAGAGACGATCACGATAGAACGATTCGCCAGCAGCGAGGAGCTGGCAGCCGTCGAGGGGATCATCCGGATCGAGGCATTCAAGGACCTGACGCGGGAGATCCTCGAAGCCAACGACATGCCGCAGTTCTTCCCCATAGCGAAGGGCGAGGTGCAGGAAATGCGGCAATACATCCATTACCATCTCGAAGACGGCAAGATCGCCAGCGTGGGCTGCGCTATCGTTCCTCAAGGATAACGACCTTGCCAAGCGCCTGATCGCCCTGCACATTCCCGCTCGGGAATGGAGGGGAATCGATGAAGGCACGTCTTTTGGCTGCGGTGCTGTGCGCAAGTGCCGCCTTGGCCTTGCCGCAAACGGCATCAGCGCAAATCGGGGCGGAATGCGACAAAACATGCCTGGTCGACATGATGGACCAGTATTTCGATGCTCTGGTGGCGCATGATTCGAGCCAGCTGACGCTCAGCAACGATATCAAATATACCGAGAACGGAGTGACACTCGCGCTCACCGACGGCTTGTGGAACACGGTGCAGGCCCTGCCCAGCTATCGTTTCGATATTGCCGACCCGGTGAACGGAGAAGTCGCTGCACTCGCTATCGTCAACGAGAACGGCAACCAGAACAATATGTCGGTCCGCCTTCGGGTGGAAAACCGACGGATCACAGAGATAGAGAACCTCGTCGTGCGCAACATCTCTATGGGCGGTGGTGGCGATAGCGGAGCCTTCGTCAGCGTGGAACGCACCGAAGTCCTGCCGATCTTCCTGCGCATCGAGCCGGAGGAAACGCGCGTCCCGCGCCATAAATTGCAGGAGGCGGCCGATCACTATTTCCGCGGCATCGAATCCGAGGTGACGGCCGATGCCACGCCGTTTCACCCCGATTGCCAGCGCATGGAGAACAACAGCTGGACATCGAATTCCCCTGATGGGGGATCGAATGAGATGGCCAAGCTCGATTGCGCGGCACAATTCGATACCGGCTTCCAGACCATCGTCACAAATATCCGCGCGCGCCGCTTTCCGGTGATCGATGAGGAACGCCAGCTGGTCTACGCACTTGGCTTCTTCGACCATTCGGGAACAGTTCCCGCCTATGCAGAGCCGAGCGGAGAAGTGCAGGCCGCAAGCGGCGCCTTCGCCCAGCCCTTCAGCTTCATCATCGCCGAGGTATTTAAGCTGGAGAACGGCCAGATCCGCCAGATCGAGGCGGTTCTGACAACAGTGCCCTATGGTATGCGCAGCGGTTGGTAGGGCGGCCTTGCAAGATCACATGACTTAAGAGGAGAGGGTTTGAGATGAACAATGTTACCCGTTTTGCAGGCGTGCTAATGGCCGCCAGCGCGCTCACCGCCTGTGGCGAGACTGCAGTCGAAGAAGGTCCCGTATGCGACCGGGCGTGCCTGATCGACCTTGCCAATAACTACGTCGCCGGCCTTGAAAGCAATGATGCCAGCACCGTCACGTTCTCCGACGAGGTGCGCATTGTCGAGAACATCCAGCCAATCCGCATTGGCGAAGGACTGTGGGCCGATATCACCGGTCCGGGCACCGATTTCAGCGTTGTTGTCCCCGATGAGGCAAACCAGACAATCGGTTGGATCGGCATGGTCGAACGCGCTGGCGAGAATGCAGTTGTCGCGTTGCGCCTTCAACTCGACCCGCGTGGGTCGATTGTCGAGGCAGAGCATCTCTATGCCACCGTCAACTCCGAATCGCCCTTTGGCGGTCCGTCGCCAATGGACAATATGCAAACTCCACGCCCAGGGTTGCTGGCAGAAGTGCCTGAGGCCGACCGCAAGAGCGCAGAAGAGCTGATTGCCATCGGCGCTACCTATTATGACGCGCTCGATGACAATGATGGTTCGCTCATGCCATTCGCGCCCGATTGTCAGCGCCATGAAAATGGTATCGAAACGGCTGGTCCGGCTGAGCCAACCGGCGAAAGCCCGGTCGCGCGCGATTGCGCAGGCCAGCTGACCTCCAACACCATGGCCTATATCACCACGATCGATAACCGCCGCGTTTTCGCCGCTGATCCGGTGACCGGCCTGGTGATGGGCCTCTCGCACTTCCGCCATCCGATGGATTTCGAACCCTATCCCGTCACGGCCCTGGATGGCACGGTAACCATGCGGCCCAACGATGAAGGCTTCTTTGCCGACCTCGGCCCGTTCGACCTGCCCGCCGCGCATATCTTCAAGGTAGGCGCAGACGGGCTTGTGCACGAAATTGAAGCTATGGGCTTCATCGCCGATTATGATTCGTCCACGGGCTGGGAAGACGAAACGGCAGAAACCCGGGAAGAAGCTTCCGAATAGGAGGCAAAACCTGTTTCAAACCGGGCCGGGTGCTGCTTCTTGTGGTTCCCGGCCTTTTCATACTTGCGTCATTTTCGCATATATGAAATAGGTTCTTCTGTCCCGAGGAGATCTTTCCAGTGATCGAAACAACCCATGTCGGCAGCCTTCCACGAGGGCCCGAACTCGTGCCGCTGCTGCTCGCACGCGACAAGGGTGAGCCTTATGACGAGGCCGAGTTCGATCGCGTGGTGCAGAAGGCCATCGACACCGCGGTCGAGAATCAGGTGGCGGCGGGCGTGTCCATCGTCAGCGACGGCGAGCTCGGCAAGGTAGGCTACTCCACCTACATCATCGAACGTCTGTCGGGCTTTGGCGGGCATACGCCGCGCAAGCCCGCGCTCGACTTGGGGCAAGTGCCCGAGTTGGCAAAAAAGCTTGCCGCAATCATGGGAAGCCAGGAATTCACCCGCGCCAGCGCCATCGACAAGGTCGAGCTCGTCAATTTGCAGCCGCTGCATGACGACATCAGGAGGTTCACAACCGCGCTTGAAAGGCACGGAGAAGGGGTCAAGGCTTTCCTCAACACCGCATCGCCGGGGCTGATCACCGCATTCCAGCCCAACCAGTATTACCCCAGCCACGAGGCTTATCTGGCCGACCTCGTCACAGCCATGCGGCCCGAATATGAGGCCATCGCTGCTGCCGGTTTCCAGGTCCAGTTCGATTGCCCCGACCTCGCCATGAGTCGACACACGGGCTACCAGGACATGAGCGAGGATGAATTCCTTGCTACCATCCGCGCCAATGTCGATGCGCTGAACGAGGCGACGGCAAATATCGCGCCGGAACAGATGCGGATGCATGTGTGCTGGGGTAATTACGAAGGCCCGCATGATTACGACATTCCGCTCGAGACCATCATCGATGTGATCCTGTCCGCCCGCCCGGCAACGATCCTGTTCGAGCATGCCAATCCGCGCCACGAGCATGAATGGAAGGTGTGGCGAGATGCCGACATCAGCGGCAAGATCCTTGCGCCCGGCTTTATCGATAGCTGTTCCAACTACATCGAAACCCCCGAACTGATCGCTCAGCGGATAGAGCGCTTTGCCGAATTTGCCGGCAAGGACCGCGTGATCGCCAGCAGCGATTGCGGCTTCGGAACATTTGCGGGCTACGGCAAGATCGACCCAGCGGTCGCATGGAAGAAACTCGCCAATCTGCGCAGCGGTGCAGATATTGCAGACGAACGGATCGGATAGAATGGCGGACTCGGGTAACGGCGCGCAGAACTCACAGGTCAAATCGGCCACGCGAACGCTCAACATTATCGAATATGTCGTGGCGCATAATCGCCCGCTGGTGGCGCAGGAAATTGCCACAGCGCTGGGCATTCCCGTGTCGAGCCTGTCCTACCTGCTATCCACGCTGGTTGAGCGAGAATATCTTACACGCGACGGCAGGCGCTATTCCGCCGGTCCCGGCCTCGCCCGCCTGCAAGCCCCGTCAGAGAGTTTTACCCTGGCCGACCGCACCGCGCCGCTCGTGCGCACCTTGCGCGTGCAGCTCAACGAAACCACCAGCTTCTTCGTGCGCGAGGAGTGGGAGGTTGAAGCGATCGTCACCGAAAGCAGCGAACAGGCATTGCGCTATTCGGTGGAGCAGGGACGCCGCCTGCCGATCCATGCGCTGGCATCGGGCAAGGCCTTGCTGGCCGCTATGCCTGATCAAGAGCTGGACCGCTATTTCGCTGAGGCCAAGCGGGAAAAGTTCACCGAATCCACGATAACCGACGAGAAGAGACTGCGCGCTGATCTGGCAGAGGTTCGACGCACGGGATTCGCCGAGACCGACCAGGAATTTTCGCGCGGAATCGTGGGCATCGGCCGGGTGGTAACCATGGGCGGAAAGCCCGTTGGCGCCTTGTCTGTAGCCATTCCCAAGGTGCGTTTCGACGAGGATGTCAAATCCCGCGTATGCGACCTTCTGGAACGCACCGCCTCGCTTCTCGAAGACAGCTAATTTTCAAGATTGGCACAAAAAAGGGGCGGCCGAATTGACCGCCCCTTCCTTGCTGTGTTCGGTAAAACCCGATCAGGCGTTGGCGCCAACGCCCGACTGACGCCAGCTGTCCGCATAGGCGGTACGGGCGACATTCGAGTAAGGCACCGGCGAAATGACGGCCTTGATCTCGGTCTGCACATGCGGCTCGACGGTCGGCTTGGAGGTGCCGCCGTTCGG
>CAJXLD010000114.1 GCA_913055595.1 uncultured Altererythrobacter sp. | reverse complement strand
CGGCATACAGCCTTCGAAATAGGGTGTGTCCGCTTCCCATTCCTTGAAATCGCCCTTTTCGGCGTCGAGCAGGCCCTGGTGGAAGGCGAGATACTGCTCCTTGGTCATGGGGCAGTTGATGTAATCCTTGCCCCCCTTGTCCCAGCGCGCGGCCTTCCAGCAGATGTCCATGTCGATCGTATCGTGATGGACGATCGGCGCGATGGCATCGAAAAAGGCTAGGCGGTTTTCGCCTGTCGCCTTGACGATGCTTTGCGCCAGCGATTGAGCGGTCAGAGGGCCGGTGGCGACGATGGTCATGCCGTCTTGCGGCAGTTCCTCCACCAGTTCGCGCACGATTTCGACATTGGGATGATCTTCCAGCGCCCTTTGCACCTCGGCGGAAAAGACATCGCGATCCACCGCCATGGCTGAGCCTGCAGGAACACGCGCCACTTCGCCCGCGCGCATGACGAGCGAATCCAATCGTCGCATCTCGTCATGCAGCAGGCCGACGGCATTCTTGGTGTCATCATCGCTGCGGAAGGAGTTGGAGCAAACGAGCTCTGCCAGCCCGTCGGTCTGGTGGGCAGGAGTCTCCCCGCCGCCTCCGCGCATTTCAGACAGGCGCACCTTTAACCCGCGCCGCGCGAGCTGCCATGCTGCCTCGCAACCCGCGAGACCGCCGCCGATAATATGAACCTGGTGAGTCATTTGCGCAGCGCTTGCTACTGTCCCGCTTTCGGGTCAAGAGTGCACCATGTCGAGACGAGCACTTGTAGAGCAACGACCCTTCCTGTTCCTGTCCGTCGCGGCGGCACTGGCCTTCTATTATTTGCGGGCGGGTTCTTTCCCCGAACTCTACCTGATCCCGGTAAAGGGTGCGGCGGTGGGCTTGCTCGCGGTCTACGCCTTTGTCCGCCATTCGAGCCCCGATGCGCGGCTCCTGACCTGGGCATTGGGAACCGCAGCTCTGGCGGATATGGCGATGGAGGTCGACATCCAGATCGGTGCGCTGCTCTTCTTCCTGTTCCATGTTCTGGCACTGGGCGTGTTCCTCAAGCACCGCAGAGAAGTACTTAAAGGCACGCAAAGCTGGGTTGTCGGCCTCACGCTGATCCTCACGCCGGTGATTGCCTATATGCTGCCGAATGATCGGGAGATTGCGTGGCAGGTTGCGCTCTATGCCTTGGCACTTGGCGGCATGGCGTCGGGTGCCTGGGCGAGCAGTTTTCCACGTTATCGCGTCGGAGCAGGTGCCATGTTGTTCCTTGCCAGCGACATGCTGATCTTTGCCGAGATGGGCCCGCTGCAGGGTCATTTCCTGCCCGAATACATGGTCTGGCCGCTCTATTATCTCGGCATGTTTCTGATAACGACAGGTGTGATCCAGACATTGCGCAAGCGCGACCCCGAACTGTGCGTGGTGAGCAGCCGGGCCGCGGATTAGCTCCGGTCCCGGCTTACCCTCGACCTATGCCGCTAAGCGCGCAGCATAGGCTTTCATCGCGACCGTCATCCAATCCAGAAAGCCCTCGCCATTCTTGTCGAACTCGGTTTTGAAATCCGGGTGGGCGAGATAGAGATCGGCTAGTCCGGCATAGGCTTCCGGCGAGCAGGCTCTGTCCCACATCTTGGCGATCCAGGCGTGATGCTCTGCGATCAGTAAGTCGTTGGCGGGATCATCGGCCGCGACACCGGCCTTGAATTCCTTGGCGATACGGCTGGCAATTTCGCCACCTTCGGCAATACGGGCTTGCATGCCTTCCTTGCCCAGTGAAGCCAGCTTGACTTTGCTTTCCTCTATGCGCTCGCGCATGTCACCGCCGAAACGGTCGACCATCCAGTCTTCGTATTCGGCCTGCTTCTTTGGGTCGAAGCCCTCGTAAAGTTCCTTGTCCTGCATCGTGTCGTCTCCTGTGAGTTCCGCAATTGTGCGATCAATCGTGCGGAGGAGTTGGCGGTTCCGTTCCAGCCGTTCGGCCAGTTCTTCGCGATGCGCGTTGAGGATTTTCACGCGGTCGCGCCCTTCGGCATCGAGCAGCGCGGCAATATCCTTGAGCGGCACGCCAAGCTCGCGATGGAACATGATGTCCTGCAAGCGCAGCAGTTCCTCGCGGGTGTAATAGCGATAACGGTTCTCGCCGATGAACGCCGGCCTGAGCAGGCCGATTTCGTCATAGTGATGCAGCGTCCTGACGGACACGCCGGAGAGGCTGGCTAGCTGCTTGACTGTATAGGTGCTCATGATCGTCGTCCTTCCGCAAGGACACCCAATAGTCCCTCACGTCGCGTGAGGGTCAAGCGCTTATTGTCTTAGAGGCAATTGCCAATCGAGCAGGACGCAATGAAACCCATCAAGGGCATGATCAGGATCAGCAAGAGGACATAGGCAAAGCCAATCAGAATCCTGATATGGTCCGACCAGTTTTCGAATTCGCGGAGGAAGAGCCATGCGCCCAAGGTTCCCGCCGTAAGTGCCAATACATAGGCCGCAAATTGTCCCATGTCATGGGTAGGAAAGTCGCGCAGGAAATGAGCAAACAACAACCAGACCGCCAACGGCCCTATCAGGGCGAGAATCAACCCTAACGCCTTACAGATCACTCCTCGTCAGCCTCGCCTTCGATGTCGTCGTCGCTCTGTGGAGGAGTATAGGGCTCGGTCACGTCGTCACCGCCGCGCCGTTCTACCATTCCCTCGACTACGGTTTCTTCGGCATCACCTTCGGGCTCCTCGACTTCGTCGATCAGTGCCGCACCGACGACCTTTTCGCCTTCGGCAACATCGAAAATGCGCACGCCCGAGCCCGTGCGTCCGATAATAGACCAACCCTTGTGATCTTCGAAGCCACCTTCGATCAGGTGGCGGAAATCGACAGGTTGGCGGATCAGTTTGGCCCTGTTGGTGACGAGCATGATCTGGTCGCCGTGATGAACGGTAAAGCTTGCAACAACCGGACCGTTGCGTTCCGGATCGCTTTCAGGCGTGCCGATATTCACCAGACCTTTGCCGCCACGTCCGATCTGTCGGTATTCATAAGCGGAGGATATCTTGCCATAGCCATTGGCGGTCACGGTCAGGATAAACTCCTCCTTTTCCGCCATGGATACATGTTCGGCGCTCAATTCGGTGCCTTGGTTGGACTGTTTCCATGGCGCGGCGCGGAGATATTCCTCGCGTTGCTCCACGTCGACATCGTTCTGTTCGAGCACGGCCATGGAGACCACTTCCGACCCTTCATCGAGCGTCATTCCGCGCACGCCGATACCCGTGCGGCTCTTGGTCTCGCGCGCGTCGGTAGAGGCAAAGCGGATCGCCTTGCTCGCATCGCTGGCAAGGAAGACGTCCTGCCCTTCGGTCAGCAGTTTGACGCCGATCAGCCGGTCGCCGCTGCCTTCGACAAAGCCCATGGCATATTTGCCGTTGGACGGGATGTTGGTGAAGGCATCCATTGAATTGCGACGGACCATGCCCTGTGCGGTGGCGAACATGATGTGCAGCGAATGCCAATCCGCCTCGTCCTCAGGCAGGGGCAGGACATTGGTGACCAGTTCGCCATCACCTAGTGGCAGGAGGTTGACCATGGGCCGCCCCTTCGCCTGTGGAGCACCTTCGGGCAACTTCCACACCTTGAGGCGGTAGACGCGCCCAAGATTGGTGAAGAACAACACGGGGTTGTGCGTGCTGGTGACGAACAGCTCGGTGACGGCATCCTCGTCCTTGGTCGACATGCTGGAACGGCCCTTGCCGCCGCGGGCCTGGGCTCGGAAAGTGCTGAGCGGTGTGCGCTTGATGTATCCGCCCATCGTGACGGTAACGACCATTTCGTCGCGTTCGATCAGGTCCTCGTCTTCCAAACCGTCCCAGGCAGGCGCAATTTCGGAGACGCGCGGCGTTGCGTAAAGTTCGCGCACTTCCTGCAACTCACCGCGCATCACTTCGTACAGCTTGGCGCGATCGGCCAGGATGGCGAGAAATTCCTCGATCGCCGCGGCCAATTCCTTCAGCTCGTCGCCGATTTCGTCACGGCCAAGCGCGGTCAGGCGGTGCAGTCGCAGGTCCAGGATCGCCTTCACCTGCCGTTCGGAAAGCTTGTAAGTGCCGCCCGCTTCATCGGCGGTAGGCTCAATGGCTTCGACCAGACGGATATATTGCGCGATATCGCCGATTGGCCATTCCTTGGCGAGCAGCTTGGCGCGCGCTTCTGCCGGATTTGGCGAGGAACGGATCATTGTCACCACCTCGTCCATATTGGAGACGGCAATGACGAGCCCCAGCAGGATATGCGCCCGGTCGCGCGCCTTGTTCAGCTCGAACTTGGTGCGGCGGGTAATGACCTGCTCGCGGAACTGGATGAAGGCCTGGATGATATCGCGCAGGTTGAGCGTTTCCGGCCTTCCGCCGCGAATGGCGAGCATATTGGCGGGGAAAGAGGATTGTGCCGGTGTGTGACGCCAAATCTGGTTGAGCACGACTTCTGCGGTGGCATCGCGCTTCAAATCCACCACGACGCGAACGCCTTCGCGCGAGCTCTCATCTCGGATGTCGGAAATACCCTCGATCCGCTTGTCTTTGGCGGCCTCCGCGATCTTTTCCACCAGACCCGATTTGCCCACCTGGAACGGAATCGAGGTCAGCACGATGCTTTCGCGATCGCCGGCTTTCTTCTCTATCTCGTGGCGACACCGCATCAGGATGGAGCCGCGTCCTGTCGTATAGGCAGCACGACTGCCTGATTGGCCGAGGATCAGCGGAGCTGTCGGGAAATCCGGCCCCGGAATGATTTCGAAGAGTTGTTCCGAAGTGATGCCGGGATCTTCGATATAGGCAAGGCAGCCGTCGATCACTTCGCCAAGATTATGCGGCGGAATATTGGTCGCCATGCCTACCGCGATGCCGCCTGCGCCATTGACGAGCAGGTTGGGGAAGCGGGCCGGAAGGACCGAGGGTTCGGCACGCGAACCATCATAGTTGTCGACGAAATCGACAGTATCCTTGTCGAGGTCTTCGAGAAGCGAATTGGCGACCCGTGCCAGACGACTTTCCGTATAGCGCATGGCGGCGGGCGGATCGGGATCCATGCTGCCGAAGTTGCCCTGGCCGTCGATCAGCGGCACCCGCAGGCTCCAGGGCTGAGTCATGCGGGCAAGCGCATCGTAAATCGCGCTGTCGCCGTGCGGGTGGTACTTACCCATCACGTCACCGACAATCAGCGCTGATTTGCGGTACGGCCGCCCGGCGACATAGCCGCCTTCCTGACAGGCATAGAGGATGCGCCGATGCACCGGCTTCAACCCGTCGCGAACATCGGGCAAAGCACGGCTGACGATCACGCTCATCGCGTAATCGAGATAGCTCGTCTTCATCTCATCGACGATGTCGATGCGATCGAACTCACCCGGACCTTCGGGCGGCAAGTTATTGTCGTTGTTTTCGCTCACCTGCGCGTGTCGCCTGCAATTTTTTCTTATTCGTTTCTGACGGGTGAGACCCTAGGCGAAGGGCCCGAATGAAGCCAGCCAACGCCCCGTTTTCCGTGCTTTTGCAAGCTGTTTATCCACATCTGAAAAGCCAAGCTGAACCCCAGCCTTACAGCTTCGTTAAATGCCCATTCAGCGCGCGATACCTAACCGATATTTGCATTCTCGCGTATTCCAATGCAGTAGCGCGAACCGAGACAGGAGAGGGCAGGGGAAACACCCTTTTTAGCACCCACTTTGGAGAGAATATTGATGCTTCGGATCACCCCCACTTCCCGCCGCAAGACGGCAAAGGGATATATATCGACATTCGCCATGACATTGGCGATGGCCGGCGCTGCCGTTGCCATGACTGGCGGCCTGAGTGCTCCGGTTCTGGCACAGGATTATTCGGAAGAATTTGTCAATCTGTACCAACCGGTTGCCGATGTGGTGAATGCTGCCGATGGTGACATCGCGAGCGTGGCGGCGCAGTTTCCTGCCGTTATTGCGGCCGCACAAACTCCCGACGATCAGTTTGCGATCGGCAATCTCATCCTTATTGCCGGCAACAAGGCGACCAACCCTGCCTGGCAGCGTCAGGGCCTGGAACTGCAGGTTGCCAGCGGCAAGGTTCCGCCCGAGAATCTTGGCCAGTTCAACTGGTTCATCGGCAACATCGCATTCCAGATGGAAGATTACGCGGAAGCGCGTGCCGCGCTTCAGGCTGCAGCCGACAATGGCTGGACCCAGGACGATCCGACGGGCTTGATCGCCGAGACCTATTTTGCGCAGGATAATGCGCCGGCTGCAGTCGACTATATCACTCGTCAGGCTGATGCCCGCGCCGCATCCGGTGGAGAGGTGCCGCAACAGTGGCTCCTGCGCGGCCTGCAGGGTGCATACGACATGGACATGTTGGACGAAGCCACGGATCTCGCGGTCATGCTTGTCACCCATCACAACTCGCAACAAAACTGGATCAATGGCTTGCAGGTGATCAATGCCGTGGGCGAGTTCGACGATGACGCTCGGCTCGACTTGCTACGCCTGCTTCGTCTGACCGATGCGATGACGGTCCGTCGCGAGTATATCCGCTATATTGAGGCCGCTGATCCGCGAATCATGTCTAACGAGGTCAGTGCTGTGCTGGCCGAGGGTCTGGCGGCTGGTGAGCTTGAAGCAGACGAGCCCTACTATCTCGAGGTCAAGGGGATTGTCGACGGGCGTACCGAATCCGACCGTGAAGATGCGCCAGACATGGTTGCAGAGGCGCGAGCAGAAGCCGATGGAAATGGTGCGATGGATGCGGGCGACGTGCTCTATTCGATCGATGATTTTGCCGGTGCGGAGGAAATGTATGCGCTGGCGATCGAGAAGGGTGGTGTCGATGCCGAGACCGCACTGACCCGTTTGGGCATTACACAGGTTCGCCAAGGCAAGACCGCTGAGGCGCAGGCGACGTTTGCGCAAATCAGTGGTGCACGCGTTCCGATTGCAAAGATGTGGAGCGTTTACGCCGCAACGCAGGGGTGACCTAGCTCACACAAGCCGGAATCAATCTGAGCGGCGCGGGAGGCATCGAGCTTTCCGCGCCGTTTTCTTTCTGCGTGTTCTGTCCATCAGACGTTGAACTTGAAGAGCATGATGTCGCCATCCTGCACGACGTAGTCCTTGCCTTCCTGGCGCAGCTTGCCGGCTTCCTTTGCCCCGGCTTCGCCGCCCAGCGCGACATAGTCGTCATAGGCAATCGTTTCAGCGCGGATGAATCCCTTTTCGAAATCGGTATGAATCTCGCCCGCTGCCTGCGGCGCCTTGGCACCCTCGGGGAAGGTCCACGCGCGCGCTTCTTTGGGACCGACGGTGAAAAAGGTCTTGAGACCCAGCAGGTCATAACCGGCGCGGATCACGCGGGCGAGGCCGGTTTCCTCGAGGCCCAGTTCAGCGAGGTATTCCGTGCGATCATCCGCATCCATGCCGACCAGTTCGGCCTCGATCGCGGCTGATACGACAACTGCCTGTGCGCCTTCGGCCTCGGCCTTGGCAAAGACCTTTTCGGACAGTTCGTTGCCGCTGGCGGCTTCTTCCTCGGCAACATTGCAAACATACAGCACCGGCTTGGCGGTGAGGAGCTGCGCCTGCTCGAATAGCCTCGCTTCTTCGTCATCCTTGGGCTCAACAAGGCGGGCGGGCTTACCATCGCGCAGAAGGTCGAGCGCCTGCCCCAGCACCATCCCCTGCCCGCCAGCCGCGCGCGCAAGGCTGAGCGCCAGATCGGCGCGGGCCCCGTCGCTTTGTGCGCCATCGGGATGGGCCGCCAGTTCGAAAGCCAGCGATTGCAGCGCATCCCCGGCCAGGACGGCGGTGGCCTGATCCCATTTGACATGCACGGTGGGCTGGCCGCGGCGCATGTCGTCATCGTCCATGCAGGGCAGATCGTCATGCACAAGGCTGTAGGCATGTAGTGCCTCGATCGCGGCGGCGGGCCAGAGCCTCGATACGCGCCAGCAATTCCGCGAACGCGTAAGGCTTCACCAGATAATCATCGCCGCCAGCCTTCAGCCCTTCGACGCGATGATCCACCTCGCCCAGCGCCGACAGGATCAGCACCGGAGAGGAGATACCTTCATCGCGCAGCGTCTCGATGACCGACAAGCCATCCAGCTTCGGCAACATGCGATCCACGACAAGGATGTCGTATTCCGCCGAACGGCCCATTTCGAGACCTTCTTCGCCATCCGCGGCGTGATCCACGACATGGCCG
>CAJXLD010000113.1 GCA_913055595.1 uncultured Altererythrobacter sp. | reverse complement strand
GGCGCGGTTCTACGTCGATCAGGGCATAGGCAATAATCGCGACCAGGCTGATGAGCGAACCCAGCTTGAGCCAGCGCATGCGCTTGTGCGCCAGGAAACCCTCATGGTCGCTCTGCCGTTCGCGGCGCGGGTTTTCGTCTTCGGCGCCAAAAGATGCCCGGGTCGCCATCAGTCGAGCCCCCCTTCGCGCGTAACAGAGAGGAAACCTTCGGGCGCCACGCGGATCGCCGCGCCGGTGGGGCAGGCGCGCACGCAGGCAGGGCCGCCATCAATGCCCGAACACATATCGCATTTCACCGCCAGCTTGGCCTGTTCCAGACCCTGCTCGGCGGCCTTTTCCTTGCGCCAGCGATAGCTCGCCTCGCCCGGCCCCGGCCCCTTGCCTAGCAGCAGCCAGGCGAGGAAGCCGGGCTTTTCGGGCGGCTGGGCGTCCATGCGGATCACGCCATAGGGACAGTTGCGCTGGCAGTTGCCGCAGCCGATGCATGTCTCGTCGATAAAGACCTCGCCATCGGGGCCGCGCTTGATCGCATTGGGCGGACAATCGGCCATGCAATGCGGATGTTCGCAATGGCGGCATGAGGTCGGCACGTGAAGATGGGCGTAGGTGCGGCCCGCTTCCCGATCGAGGCGGCTCAGGCCTTCGTGGCTGTCGGCGCAGGCCTTCTCGCAATTGTCGCAGCCGACGCACAGTGTCTCGTCGATCAGCAGCACGTCGGTCGCCTCGCCAATGCCATTGTCGACGAGGAATTGCGCCGTCTCCGAATACATGTCGGCGGCTGAGCCGAAACTGTCCTTGCGCTCCTCGACAAAGGCGGTGACTTCGCGGCGCGAAGCCATATCCTTCAAGGCCCGCTCGCGCAGCTTGGGTTTGGCGTCGAGCAGTGCATTGAACTGCTCTCCCGGCAGGCGCACGACTTCGCTCTTGATCGCAGCCTTCACCGTGGCGGTGCGCTTCGACCCGTCAATCACCGCCATTTCCCCGAAATAGGAGCCGGCGGGAAGGTAGGAGAGGAACACGGGCTTGCCGCCGATATCCTTCTCCACGATCATCGATCCACGGCGAATGACAAAGATGTCCTTGTCGTCCGCCCCTTCCTCGATCACCTTCTGGCCCGCACTGACTTGCATCACTTCGGCGACTTCGACGAGCCCCGCGACATCCTCGCGGGTCAGGCCCGATCCGAACATCTGCAGCAATTGCCGCTCGATGCTGATCTGGTTCACCACGCGGCCCGCGCTGGGCACGGTGGCGATCAGCTTGAGGGCGGCGGTGCGCGACAGTTCGACCGCCACGACCGTTTCCGCCGCGCGAATGGTCGCCCCGCGACGGCGGCCCGAAATCAGGCCGACTTCGCCGAAAATCGATCCCTGTTCGATGGGCACACGGATCGAAGGATCGTCCGGATTGACCTCCACCGCGACAGATCCCTGGGCGATAGCGAACATGGAGGAACCCGGCTCGTTGCGCGAGAAGATTACATCGCCCGTGCGATAGGCATGAACCTTGGAATCGAGCAGCACCTCGCGCAATTGCAGCGCCGACAATTCGCGGAAGATCGCCACATTATCGCCGATCACTTCCAGCCAATGCTCGACCGGCTTGTTGCCTGGGAGCATGGCAAACTTCTCTTCCAAAATAGGCTGGTCGGCAGGCTTGAGATCGGTGTTCCCATGGAGGAATTCGATCACGTCATAGCCCTGGTTCATGCAGTGCTTGATCAGCGGATAGCCTGCCAACGCGCCGATCACATGGACGCCGTTCTTGGTCGTTTCGAATGTCGGGGTCAGCTGCGGAAAGGCATCGCGTTCTGCGCTGGTGAATTGCACCCCAATCGCCTCGACGAAATCGCGCGGAGGCTTGGAGCCGGTGCGGGCGATGATGCGATCGCATTTGATCATCACCTCGCCATCGCGTGTATCGAGCACCAGCTCACCCGGGCGCACTTCCTGCGGCGAAGTTTCGCGCCTGACCGAAATCCGGCCATCGGCTTCCGCCTCTTCGAGCAGCTTCACATTGGCGCCCTTGGCGCGGGCGAAGCTGTCTCGCCGGTTGAGGATGGTCACCTGATTGCGCTGCGCCGGATCGGCGGCAAGGCCGAGTGCATTCTCGATCCCCGCATCGCCCGAACCGATGACGGTGATATGCTCGTCGAAATATTCGCCAGGATCGTCCAGCTGGTACTGGATATGCGGCAGGTCAGCACCCGGAATGCGCAGCAGGTTGGGGTTGCCCTGTGTGCCGATGGCCAGCACCACCGCCTCTGCCTGCACCGGCGCACCACCCTTCACTTCGATAGTGAAATTGCCTGCCTCGCCAGTGATGGCGGTGACTTCCGCATTGTAGAGCACATTGACCTTGTTCTCCGCCACCTGGCGATCCCAGATGTCCAGGATGGTCTCACGGCTGCCGGCATCGAAATCGAGATCGGACCGCAGGACAAGGTTGGATGGCGTCGCCATCACATGTTTGCCCTTCTGGTATTTGAAGATCGTGTCCGATAAGTGGTCGGTCTTTTCGATCAGCACATGGCTCATGCCCAGATGGGCGGCATGCGCGGCGGCGCTCAGACCCGCAGGCCCTGAACCTACGATTGCCACCTTCATCCGGCCTTGTGCTGACGCCATGCCTGATCCCCCTGCGCTTGCTTATGCATGAAAGGACCTGCATTGAAAACAGGCCGAAGCACAGCTTCTTGCGCATTTGCAGCAGGCACCAAATCCGGACCGGGGGATCGCGTGGGAGAGAACAAGATGGGAAGGCAGCCAGCGGGAGCGATAATCGCCGTGCTCGCACTGGCGATCCTGGCCGCAGCGCTGGGCTGGCGCTTTTTTGGACAGGAGGATGGCGGCATCCTGGCCGGCGATGATGCGCCCGCCGCCATATCCACGCCGCTCACGCTGGACGAATTGCGCGAGGTGGCAGAGGCAGCGCCCGATGATCCCGTCGCCTGGCAGCAACTGGGCTTCGCCTATTTTTCGCGCGATATGTTTGCCGAGGCTGCGGAAGCCTATGACCGCGCGACGCAGATCGAACCCGAAAGTGCGGAACTGTGGGCAGCGCTGGGCGAGTCACTCGTCTATTCCAGCGAGGAGGATCCCATGCCGTCGGCAGCGCTGGTGGTATTCCGGCGCGCTGTCAGCATTGATCCGGGCAATCCGCGGGCGCGTTACTTCCTTGCGGTAGAAAAGGACCTTAGCGGTAATCACGAAGGCGCGATTGCCGATTGGCTTTCCTTGCTCGCCGATACTCCGCCGCTCGCACCTTGGGAAAGCAACCTGGTGCGCACGATCGAGCAGGTAGGCGAATTGCACGATATCGATGTCGCCGACCGAATTGAGACCGCATCGTCGGCACGCAATATCCTGCCCATGCAGCCGGGCATGACCGTGCCCGGCCCGACAACGGAACAGATGGCGGCAGCAGCGTCGCTCTCGCCCGGCCAGCAGCAGGATATGGCCGAGGACATGGTCGCCCGCCTGGCTGCACGGCTCGAGCAGGACCCGCAGAATGTCGACGGCTGGATCATGCTTATGCGAAGCTACAACACTCTTGGACGCACCGGTCAGGCACGCGATGCGCTGGAGCGCGCGATCGCCACCAACCCGCAATCCGAAAGGCAATTGCGCAGCGCGGCGCAAGCGCTTGGCCTGTAACGGCATCGGTGTGGTGCATTCCTCGTGCAGCAGCGTTGCTTAAGTGGTGCGATCCATGCATAAATTCGATTGCGGGGGTCGCCGTTCAGAATTGCAGGAGCTGGGCCTGCATGCGACCTGTTGGGGAAGGACGGGCAAGCAGAGTGGATCAACCCGGAACTAGACGGCGTGGTGGCATATCCAAGGCGATGCTGGCAGCTATCGGCGCCATGTCGCTGGGCACACCGGTCGCGACGCTGGCGCAGGCCAATCCAGCCGTACCACCGACCCGCGACGAACTGGTCCCCTCGCCGGCGCAAATCGAACAAGAGCGTGCACCTGCGCTGACGATCGACAATCAGATGCCGCGCGCTTCGTGCGCGCTCGACGATCCGGACCTTGCCGATATCCGCGTGACCCTGTCACGGGTGAGCTTTGTAGGGGCGGAAGCGGCAAGCAATGTCGATCTGGCGCCAGCCTATGCCTCCTATCTCGGCCGCGAACTGCCAATATCGGTCTTGTGCGATATCCGCGCGCAGGCGACCACACTGCTCGCCAATGCAGGTTTCTTGGCTGCCGTTGAAATTCCCGAACAGCGGATCGAAGGTGGGGCCGCCGAATTCCGCGTTGTCCTGGGTAGGCTGACAGCGCTGCGTGTTCGCGGCGACGCCGGCAAGTCGGAGAAATTGATCACCCGATACTTGCAACCGCTGATCGACCAGCCGGTATTCAACACGCAGGACGCGGAACGCCAATTGCTCTTGGCGGGCGATATCCCCGGCTTGGATGTACGCCTGTCGCTGCGGCCGCTCGCCAATGGCGCACCAGGCGAATTGTTGGGCGAAGTGGCCGTCCTGCGGCGCGACCTGGCGATCGACCTCAATGTTCAGAACTTTGGCTCCCGCGCATTGGGCCGCTTTGGCGGATTACTGCGCGCCGAATTCTACGGCATCACCGGCATGGGTGATCGCACCAGCCTGGCCTTATACAGCTCGCATGATTTCGACGAGCAGCAGACGCTGCAGCTGAGCCATGAATTCCTCGTCGGCTCGGACGGGCTGGCGCTGGGCGGCGACCTGACACTGGGCTGGACCAATCCCACGCTCAATATTCCCGGCTTCGATATCGAATCCGAAACGCTCTTTGCCTCGCTCCATGCGCGTTACCCGCTCAAACGCACACAGGCGCAATCGATCTATTTGAGTTCCGGCTTCGATCACATCGACCAGACGGTAGAGACCGGTTTCACCCGGCTCACGCGTGATCGTGTGCGCACAGCCTGGGTGCGTATCGATCTGATCCAGACCGATATCAACTCTATCGCCCGGCGAAACGGCTACACGCCATTCGAACCGCGCATGCGCGCGGCAGCCAGCCTGGAACTGCGCCAGGGGCTGGATGTCTTTGATGCCAGCCAGGATTGCCGCGGTACGGCTTTTGCTGCCTGTTTCGCGGATAATGAAATCCCAACCCGCATAGAGCAGGATCCCACACCGTTCCTGCTGCGCGGCGAATTGCGCACGGAATACAGACCGACGCCCCTGATCGCAGTGGCGATCGACATCAGGGGACAATTTGCGCGCGATCCACTGCCCGCTTTCGAGGAAATCACCGGCGGCAATTACTCGATCGGGCGCGGTTACGACCCGGCATCGGTGGCCGGCGATAGCGGCCTTACCTCTTCCATCGAGCTGCGCTACGGATCGCTCGTTCCGCGCGATATCGATAGTTTCGCCCTTCAGCCCTATGTCTTCATCGATCAGGCCACCGTATGGGATCGCGACCCAAGCCAACGCGCGCAAAACCCCGATGGCCTGTATTCCGTTGGCGCAGGCTTGCGATTCTCGCATGGTCGCGGCTCACAAGGCGATGTCATCATCGCCTTCCCGTTGGAGAGGACGGATTTCCAGAACGCCAATGGGCTCAAGCGCAATGATACGCGCATCCTCTTCACGCTGACCAGCCGCCTCGCGCCCTGGAGATTCTAGAATGACGCCAAAGAGCAAGACCAGGGCCATACTTCTTCAGGGTTGCGGGCAACTCGCCATTGCATCTGCTGCGATGCTCATTTCTGCCCAAGCCTATGCCCAGGCATTCCAGGCGACCCCCACCGTTGTTCAGGGAACCGTCAATATCGATCGATCGGTGGTGGGGCAGGACACGGTCACCGTAACCGGCCTCGACGCGGTGATTGATTGGCGCCCCGACCTTGATAATGCAGGCGATGCGCTGACCTTCCTGCCCGCGGGCAATACCGGTATCTTCCAAAGCGATCCGGGGGCAACTGAGTTCGCGGTGATCAACCGCATCCTGCCCGATTCCGCCGGCAATATTGCGGTGATGGACGGCAATATCATCTCGCAGATCCGGGACATCACCGGCACCCCCACACCCGGCGGTTTCGTGATGTTCTATTCGCCCACCGGCATATTGGTGGGCAGCACCGCCAGCTTCGATATCGGAAGCCTCACGCTTACCTCGCTGGCACCGGATATTACCAGCCTTTCGCAGTACGTGTCGGGTACGGGCTCGATGAATTTCGTTGCAGCCCAGGCTGACAGTCCGCCAATCCTGATAGATTTTCAGGCATCAATCACCGGTACGGAAGAGGGCAGCTCGCTTTTGGTCGCAGCGCCCAGCATATTCATGGGCGGCACCGCCAATATCAATGGTTCCACCGCCTATGTCGCGGGCGAAGACGTCACCCTGTCCTATGCCAATGGGCTGTTCGACATCGTCATCAACTCCGGTAGCAATGCCGCAAACGCGATTACCCATGCGGGTACGACAACCGGCCCTGCCAGCACCGGCGCTGGCGACAACCATGTCATTTACGGCGTGATGCAGACCCAGCAATCTCCGGGCAGTGCCATCTTTTCCGGCAATCTCGGTTTCCAGCCGGCGGTCAATGCCACAGTCGAGAACGGGGCAATCATTCTCTCCGCCAACTACAATGTACAGGGCACGACGGTACTGAATGATTTCACGCAGGCATCGGTTACCAACGACCAACCGGTCGACCTTGCCATCGAAGGTGGCGTCATCTCCAGTAATGTCGAACTGCACAGTTCCGACTATGGCCGGATATCCGTGATAGATGTGCCGGTGGATATCACCGGCGAAGTCTTCGTCTACGGGAGAAATGACGCAGAGATTTTCGCCAGTGACTTCGGAAGCGTGGCAATTCTAGGCGATGTCGTGGTCTCTGCCGACGATATCGGCATATCGGCAGTGACCGATGGCGATCCGAGCATACTCGATGCAACCGCCGGTAACGCTTCTATCGGGGCAGAACTGGGTGGCAGCGTAGACATTATCGGCAATGTCACGATCACGGCAAACGCTACGCCGGGAGAGGATGTAACGGCTTTGTTGGCAGGTTCCGCCGCCGCGGGTTCAGCCAGCCTCTTTGCCAACGATGCTTCCGTTTCCATCGATGGGGCAGTCGCGCTGCATGCCGATGCGCTCGACATTCTTCCATCCTCTTCGCTCGCGGTGGCGGGCGATGCGACGGGCGGCACCGTGCAGGTCGAGCTGATCGATGCGAGCGCAATGTCCATAACCGGGTCATTGAACGCCACGGCAGATGCCTTTGCGCTGGACCTGGCTGGCGCCAGCGGCACGGCCCCTTCGGCCACTGCCGGATCGGTGCAGCTATTGGCCCAGAACAGCGCACTCAACAGCGGATCACTGCAGGTGGACGGCAATGTCAGCCTGCAGGCGGAGGCGACAGGTTCGAACACGTCCGGAACCGATGCCGGGGCCGCCACCGGCGGCTCGACAAGCATTTCCGCAGCCAATGACGTTACCTTCACCATCGGCGGGAATGCGACCCAATCCACATTCGCGCTGGGGGCAACGACTTCCGGCGCGATTGGCGGCGCAGCGGCTGGCGGCAGTACGCAAATCAGTGTCGATAATGGCGCGGCCCTCGATATCGGCGGCAATGCCGAAATGTATTCCTCTGCCGATGGCGGCAGCGCGCAGAGCGGTTCATCCAGCCTACTCGTGCAAAGCGCGACCGCGCTCGACCTGACCCAACTGGTGATGGAAGCACAGGGCATTTCGGTCGCGGGCGGCGATGCAAGTGGCGGTGCGATCGATATCCAGCTTTCGGGCGGGGGCGGCGCGTTTTCCGTCACCAGCGCCAGCCTCGATGCTTCGGCGCAGGGCGGCACGAGCAACACGTCGGGCACATTCGACATTCTGGTCGATGACGGCAGCGCGAGCTTCGGCGATCTTAGCGCGCTGGCCACAAATGGGGGCGGCGGGATCGATGCCACGCTCTCCTCCATCAACGCCAGCAATGGCAGCCTCAATGTCTCAAGCTTCCTATTCGCCGATGTTGCGGGCGATCTGCGCATCGAGACCAGCCTGGGCGGCATGATCCTGGGCGGTACAGATGCGCTGAACCTGACCGCAAGCGTGGACCTGGTCGCCAATGGCCTGGTGACCATTGCCGGTGACGATGACGCCACGCCCAGCTTCCTGGCGCAGTTCATGTCCATAACCTCCAACGATATCGAAGTGCTGGCGGGTGCGCGTTTCGGTGCGCCTACGCTCAGCCTCTATTCTACCAATACGACGGACGGAACCATTCTGGGCGGTGCAACTGCCGGCACCGGATATACGCTTGCGCAGGCTGAATTTGACAGGATCGAGGGTAGCGATCTTTTCATTCAGGCAGCCGATACGGCGGGAGCCGTGCCCTATTCGCTCGA
>CAJXLD010000112.1 GCA_913055595.1 uncultured Altererythrobacter sp. | reverse complement strand
CCGAGTGACGGGGCAGGTATCGTGAACAGGGAACTGGCCAAGACCGACACGCAAGGCACGAGATTGGCACCTGACCGCGCGCGCAATATGCGAATGGCCGCTACGCTCATGCTTGTAGCGATGGCTGGGGTTTTCGCGCTCGCTCATACGCAGGAAAATGTCCATCCCGCCTGGGGCTATGTGCTTGCCTTTGCCGAAGCCGCGATGGTTGGCGGGCTGGCTGACTGGTTCGCCGTCACCGCCCTGTTCCGCCATCCGCTTGGCATTCCCATCCCGCACACGGCAATCATCCCGCAGAAGAAGGATCGTATTGCGGAGACCATGGCGGGATTCCTGCAGGCCAATTTCCTCACCCCGCATGTGGTGGCACGGCGCATGCGTGACATGAATGTCGCCAAGGCGGCTGGCGAATTCCTGCTGCGCAAGCGCGAGGGCGATATGGGCCGCGTGCGGAGCGGCGCGGTAGAGCTCTTTGCCGAATTGCTCGAATCGCTCGATCCGGACCGGCTTGGCAAACAGGTGAAGGCCGGGCTCGCGCGTCAGTTGGAGAAGATCGAGATCTCGCCGCTGCTCGGCAAGATGCTGGAGGCGGCCATAGCCGAAAATCGCCATCGGCCGCTGATGGACGGAATGATCCGCTGGGCCGGGCTGACGCTGGAAGATAATGAAGAAATGGTGCGCGACATGATCCAGAAGCGCGCCAATGCGCTGCTGCGCTGGACCGGCCTCGACGAGCGTCTGTCACAATCGGTTCTGGACGGGCTTTACAAGCTGTTGGCGGAAATCCTCATTGATCCGAACCACCCCCTCCGCGGCAAGGTTGAGGAAGGCCTGGCCAAATTCGCGCAGGATTTGCAGCACGATGCGGAGCTGCGCACCAAGGTGGAAGGCATCAAGGCGGACTTGCTCGCCAATCCGGCTCTAAGCGAATGGTGGACGGGCGTGTGGGAACGCTTGCGTCACGGCTTGATCGATATGGCGCGTAATCCCGATGCTGCCATGCAGGGCCAGTTCGGCTCAAGCATTACCGAATTGGGGCAGACGTTGCGCGATGATCCGGCGCTGCAATGGCAGGTCAACAGGCTTGCGCGGCGCACCATGGTGGGCGTTGCCCAACGTTATGGCGACCAGATCGTGCGGCTGGTTTCGGAAACTGTGAAGCGCTGGGATGCCAAGACCATTTCCGACCGCGTCGAAGGCGCGGTTGGCCGCGATCTCCAGTTCATCCGTATCAACGGCACGCTGGTGGGCGGGCTCGTCGGAGTGACGCTCCACGCCCTGATCCAGCTTTTCTAGCACCAATCCCGTTTAGCGCCCAAAGGGAGGCAGAAGACCGAATACGCCCGTCATCCAGTAGCTGTCTATCGCATTGCCCTCGGCATCGAGTGCGGGCTGGAACTCCGAGTTTTCCAACACCTGTTCGCAAATGCTTTCATTGGTGGATTCGTCAAGCGTTGGAAAATGAACCGCACAGTCAGTTGCCTCACCCGCCGCGTTTACCATCACGCGTACTTCATTGGTGGCACCATTGAGCAATGCAAAATCGCCAAAGCCTACCGTACCTTGAGCGATCCATCCGGCCGATGGATTGACCGGAAATCCATTGTCACCCATCTCGATTGTGCCATTTCCCGGCAAGACGCTGCGCGAAAGAGTCTGGTGGGCTTCTGCATCAAGCCCCCAATAGGTCAGCATGTCGTCGGTGCAGGCTTGAAGCGCCACAACCGGCCCGGATAGCGATCCGGTCATGATGCGTGCGGGGTCGGTCAAGCCTTGATCCAAATGGATACCGTCGATCTGGGCCGCCTTTTCCGCGTCGGATTCGCGGGAATAGGGCGCGCCCGGTAGCGGCGGAGGATCGCCGGGCCCCGGGATTTCGAATTCACCCACCATCTGGTTCCCCAGATTGATATATTGCTGGCCGTCTCCAAGTTCGCCGACCGCCCTGGGGGCCATTCGGTCGGAACCGCCGGGCAGGAAGCGAAAGCCGATCGAATTTGCCCCGCGGAACACGCGTAACGAATCCCCGACCACGACGATGCGCAACGTATTGCTGGGGTGCGTCCGCTCAAGCAGCAGGCTGACCGTGTCCTCACCGTCCGAAAAATCGCGTATGAGGCGGCAATAGTCCTCACCATAATCGACAACCCACGTGCTGTCCGGGCTGTAGGTGCGGATGTCTTGCGCCTGGACGGGCGTTGCGGCCAGCGTCGCAGCAATCGCGGCGAACGAAACTATCGTCTTAGTCATTGAATCTCCCCTCAGAAGAAGGAAGCTATTCAATGGACGAAGAAGGTCAAGAGGACTCGTTTATCCAATTGTATCAGGCTGCACACTGTCAGGCCGCCTGCTTGACCTCGGCGACGATCTTCTTCGCGGCATCGCCCAAATCCTCGGCCGGGACGATGGGCAGGCCCGAATTGGCGAGTATGTCCTTGCCCTGCTGGACATTGGTTCCTTCGAGGCGGACCACCAGCGGCACGGACAGGTCGACTTCCTTGGCCGCGGCGACGATGCCCTCTGCAATCGTATCGCAGCGCATGATGCCGCCGAAGATGTTGACGAGGATGCCCTTCACTGCCGGGTCTGACAGGATGATCTTGAAGGCTGCAGTCACCTTCTCCGTCGTCGCGCCGCCGCCGACATCGAGGAAGTTGGCAGGGAAGGAGCCGTTGAGCTTGATGATATCCATCGTGGCCATGGCGAGGCCTGCGCCGTTGACCATGCAGCCGATGTCCCCATCCAGCTTGATATAGGCGAGATCGTGCTTGGAGGCTTCGACCTCCATCGGGTCTTCCTCGGTCTCGTCGCGCATGGCCTCGACATCGGGGTGGCGATAGAGCGCGTTGCTGTCGAAGCTCATCTTGGTGTCGAGGACGAGCAGGTTTCCATCCTTGGTTTCGACCAGCGGGTTGATCTCCAGCATGTCGCAATCGAGCGTGGTGAAAGCGGTGTAGAGTTGTTTGGCGAGCTTCTGCGCCTGCTTGTTGAGGTCGCCGGAAAGCTTGAGCGCGAAGGCCACTGCGCGGCCATGATGTGGCATGAAGCCGGTCGCCGGGTCGATGGTGATGGTGGTGATCTTTTCGGGCGTCGAATGCGCCACTTCCTCAATGTCCATGCCGCCTTCTGTGGACACGATCATCGCGATGCGGCCCGATGCGCGATCGACCAGCATGGAGAGGTAATATTCTTCGGCAATGTCTACGCCATCTGTGACATAAAGGCGATTGACCTGCTTGCCCGCCTCGCCCGTCTGCACGGTGACCAGCGTATTGCCGAGCATTTCCCTGGCGTTGGCCTCGACGTCTTCGAGCGATGTGCTCAGGCGGACGCCGCCCTTGGCATCGGCGCCCAGCTCCTTGAACTTGCCCTTGCCGCGACCACCAGCATGGATCTGCGCCTTTACCACGTAAAGCGGCCCAGGAAGCTGCTTGGCGCCTTCCACGGCCTCTTCGACGGTGAGCGCAGCATGGCCAGCGGGAATTCCGATGCCGAATTTTGCGAGCAGTTCCTTGGCTTGGTATTCGTGGATATTCATCGCGGCTTAGGCCTTTCGCGGCAGTATGGGAATCGCCGAGGTGCTAAAGCACCATCGCGCGGCGCATGCAATGCTTGTATTGCACTTGCGAAGACACCAATTGTTGCACTGCATGATCGATCGTTTCAAACTCATGGATATTTGTGTCGAGGCCGGGCAGATCGCCTTGGGCCAGTGGCCCGGTGACGGCCACGAGGTTCAAAGCTGGGACAAGGGCGGGAACAGCCCTGTTTGCGCCGCCGATATCGAAGTGGATGGTTTCCTGAAGAAGGAGTTGGGCCGCCTTCTGCCTTCTGCCGGGTGGCTTTCAGAGGAGACGGGTGACGATCCCGAAAGGCTTGGTCGCGACCTGATCTGGGTGGTCGATCCGATCGACGGCACACGTGATTTCCTCCGCGGGCGCGATGGCTGGGCTGTGTCTGTGGCATTGGTAAGCTGTGGCAGGCCTTTGTTGGGCCTTCTGGTGGCGCCGGCGCGCGATGAAGTCTGGACCGCCACCGCGGGAACGGGCGCGCGGCTTAACGGGATCGATATCAAGGCTAGCAAGCGGCGGGACTTCCCCGGTTCGCGCGTTCCGGCCGATGCCCTGGCACGGGAAGACGAGGACCTGTCCCTGGTCGAAAAGCCCAATTCGATCGCGCTGCGTATCGCCATGGTTGCGGATGACCGGGCGGACCTTGTGGCGACGCTGCGCTGGGGCTTCGAATGGGATATCGCCGCAGCAACGCTGATCGCGCGCGAAGCGGGTGCGCGCGTGACCGATGCCTTTGGCGCGCCGCTCAATTACAACAAGAAGGACCCGCGTGCCTTCGGCTTGCTTGTCAGCGCACCTGCCATTCATGGCGATGCGGTGGAGAGGTTGGCTAAGCGGGCGTCTTCTTTGGTTTAGGCAGGCGCATCCGCGCCTGCATCCTCGGCGCCATTCCCTCCGCTTCGCTGCGGGGCACCTGCGGGCGGCCGGTCGGCCTTGCGGTCGCTATGCGACCGTAATTCCTTCAGAAGCATGAGGCGTGGAATGGTTGCGGCGTGGAACGCGACGCCAGCGCGCGACTGCGCGCCGCCCAATGGGGCGGAAGCCAAGCGAGCCGGATGGCTCGCGCCCGGCGTTTGAGGGTCTAAACTAGTATGCCGCTTCCACGTCAGCCTCGGTAATCGGCGTGATGCGGATTTCGACGCGGCGGTTCTGTGCGCGGCCAGCCTCGGTCGTATTGTCGGCAATCGGATAATCCTCGCCATAGCCGATCGTCTCGATGCGGGCGCGCGAGACGCCGCGCGAGACGAGGAAGTTCGCCACCGATTCGGCGCGCCGCTGCGACAGGTCGAGATTATATTGCGCGCTGCCGGTGGAATCGGTGTGGCCCATAACGTCGATCAGTGAATTGGGATATTGCACCATGCTCCCTGCCACATCGTCGAGCACTTCGCGCATTTGCGGGCTGATCGTGGCCGAATCGACCGGGAAGGTGACGTCGGGCAGGTTGACAAGGATACCCGTTCCATCCGGCGTTTCCGCCACATCCACGCCGGTGCCCTCGGTGGCTTCGTCGAGTTCGCGGATCTGTTGGTCCATGCGGTAACCGACATAGCCGCCGGCCGCCGCGCCGATGCCCGCGCCGATGATGCGCGTGGTCTTGCCGCCAACCAGGCCGCCGAGGAGATAGCCCAGCCCCGCGCCGCCCACGCCGCCGATGGCGGTACGCGAAACCTTCTGCTCACCTGTGTTGGGATCGGTCACGCAACCGCTGAGGCTGACCAGCGAAATGGCAGCGATGCCGGAGATGAAAGCGTGTTTGATCTGCATGGTCTGGTCCCTTCAAAGCAATTTGCGTAAGGCGTGAATGCCACCCTCTCACAGGCGTTTAGCATCCTTGCATCTTAGCTGTTCCTGAATGGACGCGCCATAATCCTTTAGACTTGGGCGTCGAATCTGCTAGCGCTGGCTCTCTCATGGCGCCTTTTCCCTGGTTCGATCTTGCCATTCTGGCCGGGCTGGTAATGCTCAATGGCGTTTTCGCCATGTCCGAGCTTGCCATTGTTTCCGCGCGCACAGCCAGATTGCGCATGGCTGCAGAGCGAGGCAGCGCGTCGGCGCGAATTGCATTGCGGCTGGCGTCGGAGCCGGGCAAGTTTCTCTCCACCGTGCAAATCGGGATCACGCTGATCGGGATTGTTGCCGGCGCCTATTCGGGCGCGACACTGGGCGCGCCGATGGGAGAGCGGATCGCCCTTCTGGGTGTGGAAGGCGAGCTGGCGGGTAATCTCGGCTTCGTGCTGGTGATCGTGCTGACAACCTATTTCAGCCTGGTCGTGGGCGAGCTGGTGCCCAAGCAGATCGCCCTGCGCGCGGCTGACAGGATTGCCATGGTCATGGCGCGGCCGATGGCGATGTTGGCAAAGGCGGCCGCGCCTTTCGTCTGGCTGCTCGATTCTTCGTCCAGCCTTATCATGCGGCTGATCGGCGTGCGCCATCGTGGCGAGCATGGGCTTACTGCAGAGGAACTGCAGATGATCTTCGCCGACGCCACGCATAGCGGTGTGATCGAGGAGCAGGAACGGGCCATCCTGTCGGGCATCATGAAGCTGGCGGAAAAGCCCGTGCGCGAATTGATGACCCCGCGGACCGAGCTCGACTGGATCGATGCCGAAGCTGGTGAGGAAGCAATGCTGGCGGTCATCGCCGAAACGCCGCATTCGCTATTGCCTGTTGCGGAGGCATCGCCGGACAAGGTTCTGGGCGTGGTGAAGGTCCGCGAAGTGCTCGCGCTGCAAGTGACGGGTGAACCGATTGTGCTTGAGAGCCTTATCCGCAAGGCGGAAGTCCTGCCCGACCAGCTCGATGCGATGGATGCGCTGCGCGTGCTCCAGCAATCAGGCACGGGAATGGCCATGGTGCATGACGAATATGGCCATCTCGATGGCATCGTGACCACGGCCGACCTCTTGCAGGCGATCGCCGGTAGCTTCGCCAGCCATCAGGACGAAGGTGACGAGCCCATGGTGGTCGAGCGCTCTGACGGGTCGCTGCTGGTGTCAGGCGCCATGCCTGCGGATGCACTTGCCGAGCAGCTGGAAATCGACCTGCCCGACCCGCGCGAATTCGCAACGGCTGCGGGTTATGTGCTCTTCATGCTCAAGAAGCTGCCCGTCGAAGGCGAATGGTTCGATGAACAGGGCTGGCGCATCGAAGTCGTCGACATGGACGGTCGCCGCGTCGACAAGCTGTTGGTGAGTGAGATCAGGAAGGAATAACCGCTCTGGCCGCTTGCCCGTCACCTTCCGGCGCGACCAAAATGGTGCGCGTGGTGGTGCCCTTGTCCACCGTATAGGTGTTGGGATCGCCCACGGTCGAACGGATGCCGGCTTCCGGCTCACCAAGTTGGTCGAGCGCGCTGGTTTCCACTTCGCTGCGCTCCTGCGGCGGGAAGAGCGCCTCCAGCGCCTGCTGCGCCGCGGTGCCTTCTGCCGGACGCGGAGCACCGGGAGCGGGCGGGACCAGTTCGAAATCGGGCGGGACCACCAGCGGGGCCTGCCGCTGCACGGCGAACTCGTCCGGGCGCTCGCGGCTGGAAATCAGCCCGCCGCTGCATGCCGAAAGCATGGCGGTTGCGCCGAGTGCCAAAGTGATCCGGGTCATCATATGCATTAATCTGTCTCCGCGGGATTGGGTCCGCTCTGGTCTTTGTCCTGCTCTGTGGCGGGTTTCTCGCCCATGAACAAGGCGCGGGCAAGGAGAATCACCACCCCGATGGTGATCGCCGCATCGGCCAGGTTGAAAATCAGGAAGGGGCGGAAGTCCCCGATATGAAAATCGGCAAAATCGATGACATAGCCATAAAGGAAGCGGTCGCGGATATTGCCCATCGCGCCGCCCAGGATCAGGGCCAGCGCCGCAATGTCCCACATCTTCTTCTCGCGCAGCATCCACACGAAGACGACGAGCGCGACAAGTGTGAGTGCGCCCACCATAGCCCAGCGCATTTCCAGGCTGGTCGCCGGGAACATGCCGAGCGAGACGCCGTAATTATTGGTGCGGGTGAAATCGAAGAAGGGCAGCAGCGGGAGATGGTCGCCTACTTGCGTCAGACCAAGAGTGTCGACCACAAAGCGCTTCGACCACTGGTCGAGCGCAAAGAGAGTGAGCGCGATGCCCAGCCCGATCAGGCGCGCGCGGGTGAAGAGGGCTTTCATGCTGCGCCATCCAGTCTTGTGACGACATCGTTGCAGCGATTGCACGGGTCGCCATCCTCGGCAACTTCGGGCAGCAGGCGCCAGCAACGGCCGCATTTGGCGTCGCCGCTTTTGGTTACGCTGACGGCACCGCCGTCGCTGCGGGTGACGGTGCCGGTGATGAAGAGTTCCGCGAGGTCCTCATCGCTGAAGCCATCCGGAACAGCGGAAGCAGGCACGGAGACTTCGGCTTCAAGGCCTGAGCGGATGGCCTTTTCGCGGCGGAAAGGTTCGATCGCCTCGGTCACACTCTCGCGCAGGTCACGCAGCGCATCCCAGCGTTTCAGGTCGGCCGTGGCATGCGGCACTTCGGGCCACTCCAGCAGATGTACGCTGTCGCTATCGGGATAGCGGCTCTGCCACACTTCCTCGGCGGTGAAGGTCAGCACCGGCGCAGCATAGCGGATCAGCGCGTGGAACATCGTGTCGAGCACAGTGCGATAGGCGCGGCGCTCCAAATCCGCCGGATGGTCGCAATAGAGGCGGTCCTTGCGGATATCGAAGAAGAAGGCCGACAGGTCCTCGTTGCAGAAATCGATGAGCGCGCGCGTGTAATCGTTGAAGTCGAAATCATCGACCGCGCGCTTCATCTT
>CAJXLD010000111.1 GCA_913055595.1 uncultured Altererythrobacter sp. | reverse complement strand
CGAACGCTTCCGCCGCCATCCCGAACTCTGCATCGCGGATGTCGATTGCGAGCGCATCCATGGAGACCGCATTCGCAACAAGACCTTCGACGATGCGATCGAGGCGGCGGACCGTCCTGCCAATCGCTTCCGCACCATCGCAATGGAGCACAATCCGCATGGCGGCGATATCGGCCTGATGCGTCCCATCGCCCGTTTCCCTTTCGTACCAGATCGTGAACACAAGCTCGCCGAGGATTGCTACGAGGCTTTCAACATCCAGGTCGACGGGCTGATGCGGCGCGTCGAGGCGACCAGGCCCAAGAGCCTCGTCATCGGCATATCGGGCGGGCTCGATTCAACGCATGCGCTGATTGTCGCGGCCAAGACCTGCGACCGCCTGGGCCTGCCGCGCAAGACGATCCGCGCCTATACTATGCCCGGTTTCGGAACCACCGATCACACCAAGTCCAATGCCTGGGGACTGATGAAGAAGTTCCAGGTCCATGCCGAGGAGATCGATATTCGTCCGGCGGCGACCAAGATGCTGGAGGATATCGGTCACGCCTTCGCAGGCGGCGAGCCTGTCTATGATGTGACATTCGAGAATGTTCAGGCCGGCCTGCGCACAGACTACCTTTTCCGTCTTGCCGGACAGCACAATGGCTTCGTGATCGGCACCGGAGACCTTTCCGAGCTGGCTTTGGGCTGGTGTACCTATGGCGTGGGCGACCAGATGAGCCATTATGCGGTGAATGCCGGCGTGCCCAAGACGCTGATCCAGCACCTAATCCGCTGGGCCATTCGATCCGAACAGTTCACGCATGAGACCGACGCGATCCTGCAGGCCGTGCTCGATACCGAGATCACGCCTGAACTGGTTCCCATCGGCGAACAGGGCGAAGTGCAGTCCACCGAAGCCAAGGTCGGCCCTTACGAGCTCAATGACTTCTTCCTGCACAATATCATGCGCTGGGGCCTACCGCCTTCCAAGGTGGCCTTTATGGCCTGGCACGCCTGGCGTGACGTGGATGCAGGGGACTGGCCCTCGCATTTCCCCCAAACGGCGCGCAACCAGTACGATCTCGCTACGATCCGCTTATGGCTGGAGAAGTTCCTGTGGCGCTTCTTCCAGTTCAGCCAATACAAACGCAGCGCCATTCCCAACGGGCCCAAGGTGTCGAGCGGTGGCGCACTCTCCCCTCGCGGAGACTGGCGCGCGCCAAGCGATGCCGTGGCCGACGTGTGGCTGGATGAACTCCGGCGGAACGTGCCCGAAACGTAAGCAAATGATAGGGCGCGAAGGCACATTCCTCCGCGCCCTCTTGAAGCGCTACCAATTATCAGGGATGCGAGTGCGTGAAGAAGCTCTTGGTCTTCACTTCGAGGCTATTCAATTCATCGAACAGAGCCTCGACCGCTTCTTCCGAACCTTCTTGTTCTACCAAAGCGGCAAATAGAGCAGCCCGTTCAGGATTGGCGTGCGTATCGAAAGCTGCCATCCCGCGCGGCATCTCGTTCAGCACAATCATTTCCCAATCGTCGTTGGCGGCAATCCAGTGAAGCTGCGCGACGGGGACGCCAGCCGCTTCCTGGGCCGGGATGATATGATCCATTACGATCTCCTGCCAGCGGCCCATTCCATCGTCGGCGACATCAATCAAAAGCACGCGCCAAGTGGTGCGTGGTTCTTCCTCATCCTGTGCCGTTGCAGGCACCGCGAGCAATGCGACAGAAGCTGCGGCCAATGCCGCCTTACCGATTTTCAGCATAAGTCCCCCTATTCAGGTCATCCGGAGATATTTCCGAATGAAACTAACTTATCATGGTTAAGGGGAATGCCCGAGTCTTGTTAATCTCCAGCAAGACAAGGGCTTGGCGGAATAAGACCCGCCAAGCCCAAATAAATTTCGACGCAAAACAAGCGATCGTCGATCCGAGTCTAATCGGAGGGCACAATCCGTATCAGGGCGCCATCGGACATATCGTTCAACAGGTAGAGAGCGCCATCGGGCCCCACCTTCACATCACGCCAACGCTGGCCGAGTTCCCGCAGCATATGTTCCGGATCGCCGACCGGCATGTTGTCATCATCCAGTTCGAAACGCAGCAATCCCTGGGTAAAGCTGGTGAGGAACAGGTCGCCATCCCAGTTCGACAATGCATCGCCGCGATAGACCGTGAGGTTGCCCGGATTGAGTGATGGCGGGCCGAATACAAGCACCGGATCGGTCACACCCTCGACATCTTTCACGCCTTCGGCAGGCGTGTCATCATAGTGGAAACCCTGCGTCACGCGGATCCAGCCATAATCGGCACCGCGCTCGATCCGGTTGACCTCGTCCCCGCCACGCGGACCGAATTCGCTTTCCCACATGATTCCGGTTTCCGGATCGATCGAAAGGCCCAACGGATTGCGATGGCCAGTGGTCCAGGCTTCGGGAGCATGGCCCAGATTGCGCATCCACGGATTGCCTTCCGCTGGCGTGCCATCATCGTTCAAGCGCAGGATCTTGCCGAAATGGTTGGCCGGATTTCCGACCATTTCGCCGAAATTGCGATCACCGCTGGTCAGGTAAAGATATCCAACAGCATCGAATACCATGCGCCCGCCATAGGAGCCAAAGGGCGGTCCTTGCCCGCAGCACTTCTCGGGCAATGGCTCGGCACCATACCAGGCTTGCGCGACGAAGATGTCCTCGACATCGGTCAGTTCATACCCGCCATCCCAGCGCCCGCGCATAATGGCAATGGCCGAGTTCGCCGGATCATTCGGGTCGACCTTGGTGTAGGAGAGGTAGACCAGCTGGTTCTCGGCGAAGTTCGGATGCAGGACGACATCGTAAAGCCCGGCGATCCCCAGCGCGTACATTGCCGGCAGGCCGGCAATAGGTGTTGGATCGAGAACGCCATCGCGCAATATGCGCAGACGGCCAGGGCGCTCTGTAATCAGCGCATCGCCACTAGGGGTAAAGGTCATGCTCCATGGAGTGTCGAGTTCCCTCGTGACGATCTCGACGTGGATATCTTCCTCAGCGGTCTCATAATCCCATGGGCCATCGGCGAGTTCGGTTCCCATGAATGGCGGCGCAGCTGCGGGTTCCTCTGCAGCATCTCCAGCCTGTTCCTGGGTGCATGCCGCGCTTGCAACTGCGAGAACCGACGCGGCGGCCAAGGCCGTCCAAAGCTTCATTAAATCTTCTCCCCCTCTGTAGTGCCCTTCGCATCTCAGGATCACCGGATTGCAGATACACTTATGACGGCTTGACCAAGCGCACAATGACTTTGTCCGAAATTCCGCGCCCCTTTTTCAAGCGGGCGATAAGTGTCTAAGCTGTGAGTCCTGATGGCTTCCGAACCTGCACCCAAATCCGTTCTTGTCACCGGTGGCGCCCGCCGGATTGGAGCCGCGATCGCAAAGCGCTTTGCCGAGGCGGGCTGGCACGTTGTGGTGCATTACAACCACTCCTCCAGCGAAGCATGCGACCTTGTCGCCAGTCTGCCCGGCGCGGAATCGGTGCAGTGCGACCTCGCCGACATAAGCGCGGCACAACAGATGATCGTCGAGCTGGCTGCTCGCCTCGCCGATTGGCGCGTATTGGTGAACAATGCCTCGATTTTCCAGGAAGACAGCGTAACCGCGCTTGATCCCGCGACGAATACCAGATCCATGCAGATCAATGCCGCCTCTCCTGCCCTGATGGCCCAGACATTTCTGGCTCATGCAAGTTCGCAACATGGACGTCGCGTCATACAGATGACCGACCAGAAACTGGCCAACCCCAATCCCGACTTCTTCAGCTATTCGATGAGCAAATATGCTGTCGATTCCGCAGCCGAAATGCTGGCCATTGCCTGCAAGGCCAATGATCGTGTGTATCGTCTTGCGCCCGGTGCTATTTTGGCAAGCCATGATCAGGAAGCCGAAGAAGCCGAACAATCGCATCGCATGAACCTGCTGCAACGGCGCACAAGAGCGCGTGAAGTGGCGGATGCAGCATTGTTCCTTGCCGAGGGGCCACTCGCCAACGGGCAGGAATTGTTCGTCGATTCCGGCCAGCATCTGCTGTCGCAACCGCGCGATGTGATCTATCTGGCGCGTGAGGAGCAGGATTGATGGCCAAGCAGCGCAAGAAGCATTCGATTGGCACGCGCATCTGGCATTGGGTCAATGCGCTGAGCGTGGTGATCCTGTTCATGTCCGGCCTCAACATCTCCAACGCGCACAGGCGGCTTTATTGGGGGGACTGGGGCTTTGCTGCAGAACAGGCATGGCTGGAAGTCCCGCGCTTTCCCGGATGGGCCACCATTCCGGGCTATTACAGCCTGGCAAGCGCCCGCGACTGGCATGTGCTGTTTGCCTGGGTCTTCGCATTGGGCCTGCTGCTGTTCATGATCTCTGCTGTACGCAACGGCCATTTCAAGCGCGACCTGTTCACCCGGCTCGCAGAATGGAAACCGGCACACATCTGGCACGATATTCGCGAGCACCTCAAACTCAATTTCGAGCATGGCGCAGGCAAGTTCAACCTCCTGCAGAAAATCGCCTATTCGGGGGTGATCTTCGTACTCCTCCCACTGATGATCTTCACCGGCATGGTGATGAGCCCCGGCATGGAAGCGGCTTGGCCTTGGCTCACGGAGGTGTTCGGTGGCCGGCAGAGCGCGCGCAGCATCCACTTCATCTGTGCATGGGCGCTGTTTGCATTTTTCGTGGTGCATCTGGTGCTGGTGCTGCTGTCCAACCCCGCCAGACAGATCTGGGACATGATTACCGGAGGACGCGACGATGAAGCGGCGTAACTTCCTTGTAGCGCTTGGCGCATCACTGGTGGCCGGTTGTTCGAAGATCGGTGACAGCCAATGGTTTGAGGCACTGGTCGACACGGCGGAGGGCTGGCATCGCGGCATTCACCGCACATTGGGCGTGGGCCGCATTGCCATGGCGCCCGAATATGAGCGCAGCGATATCTCGCCCTTTTTCCGCGGCAATGGGAGCCGCACTGTCGATACGGATGCCTATCGCGCGGCCTTGGAAAGCGGTTTTGCCGACTGGACGTTGAGTGTGGGCGGACTCGTCGACAATCCGCTCACCCTGACGCTCGACGATATCCGCACCCTGCCCCAGCGAACGCAAATCACGCGACATGATTGTGTCGAGGGCTGGAGCGCCATTGGCGAATGGACCGGACCGCAATTGTCGCACATCCTCGAGCAGGCTGGCGTGCAGGAAGCGGTGCGCTTCGTCATCTTCCGCTGTGCCGACAATCTCAATGGCGCGGACTATTACGAAAGCTGCGACCTCGACGATGCCTTCCACCCACAGACGATCGTGGCGCACCTGCTCAACGGCGAACCGCTGCCCGAACGTAATGGCGCGCCCTTGCGCATGCGGATCGAACGGCAACTGGGATACAAGCACGCCAAATATCTGACGGGTATCGAACTGGTTGCCAGCCTTGAGGATGTGGAAGGCGGTAAAGGTGGCTATTGGGAAGATCGCGCCGGATACCAGTGGTATGCGGGAATCTGACCGCGTGTGAGTTCCCGCGAAGGCGGGAAGCTCCTGCATGGTCTGCGCGAGGTTGAAGGAGGCCTCCGCCTGCGCGGGGGCTCAACTCTCTAGTCAGGCCAGCGCTCGAGTGAATTCTTCCAGCTCAACGTCACCATCTGCTCCAGCACATCCAGATCGATATCGGCCAGCTTGTTGACGTAGATGCAGCCACCGGGCTTGCTGTATTTTCCCAGTTTCTCGCGCAGCGCCACAAAGGGTGCCTCATCCCCGTCCTTGCCGCAGTTGAGCAGGTACAGCGAATGCTTGGCCTTGCGCGGTGAGAAGCCGACGCGGCACATATCGCCTTCGCGTCCGCTGTCATAACGATAATGGTAGCTACCATATCCGATGATGGTCGGTCCCCACATCACCGGCTCGACGTCCGTCACCTTGCGGAACAGGGCAGCGAGCACGCGCGCATCGGCCTTTTTGCCTGCATGTTCGATCGCGTCGATAAACGCCTCGACGCTCTTTTCTGTAGGCTTGGTCTTGTTCTCCGACATGGGCAGCAATCCTATCGCGAGATTGACAGCGTGCAAGCAGCCATCCAAGCTGCAAGCGAACGAAAAAACAGGGAGATGCACCGCACATGTGGTTGCTGGACAAGATGCTGAACAAGCTGATCCGTGCGGGTCGGCTGGTGATTACCGACTATGATGGCAAGGTCTATGAATATGGTCCGGGGGGAAGCACGCCGGAAACGGGCGATGCGCCCTTGCGAATCCGCCTGACCAACAAGAAGGCGGCAAACCACATCGCCCGCTATCCGCAATTGGGCGCGGCGGAGGCCTTCATGTGGCAGTGGATGGAGATCGAAGAGCCGCACGACCTGCGTGACATGATTCTCTTCGTCACCGCGCAGGCCAAGGTGCATGGAGACCGCGCACTGCAGCCGCAGGGCACGCTCAAGCGCCTTGCCCAGAAGACCATCGCCAAGGCCGACAGCATCAATCTGCGTGGCAAGGCGCGCAAGAATGCCGAGCATACTTACAACCTCACGCGTCGTCTCTATGAGCTGTTCCTCGACGAGGACCGGCAGTACACGATGGGTTACCATCGCACGACCGATGTGAGCCTCGAGAAGGCGCAGCTCGACAAGAAGGCACATATCGCCGCCAAGATGTACATGCAGAAGGCGCGCGAGATGGACCGCCCGATGCGCGTGCTCGATATCGGCTGTGGCTGGGGCGGCATGGCGCTCTATCTGCACAAGCATTACGACTGTGAGGTGCTCGGCGTGGCGCTGGCGCCTGACCAGATCGCCTTTTGCAAGGAACGCGCCGAAGCGCTGGGCGTCGCAGACAAGGTGAAGTTCGAGTTGATGGATTATCGCGACGTCGAAGGCGAGTTCGACCGCATCAGCTCGATCGGCCTGCTCGAACATGTCGGTACGCCACATTACCCGCAATTCATGGCCAAGACGCATGAGCTGCTCGCACCCGACGGCGTCATGTTCAGCCATTGCTGCGGACGCTCGGGCCCTCCCGGCTTTACCGACGCCTTTACGCGCAAATATATCTTCCCCGGCGGCTATATTCCTGCCCTGTCCGAACTCGTCACCGAGAGCGAGAAGGCCGGTTGGCAAGTGATGGATGTGGAGGCCATGCGCTTCCACTACAGCTACACGCTGGAGGAATGGTACAAGCGCACCGTCATGCACAGGGACGAGATCGTCGCCATGTATGACGAGAAGTTCTACCGCATGTGGCTCTATTACCTCGCCGGTGCAGAGCAGAGCTTCCGCAACGGCACGCTGGTGAATTGGCAGATCCAGTACGTGAAAGATCGCGCCGCCATTCCGATGACAAGCGACTACATCTTCGAGGAGAGCGCTCGCCTGCGCGATTCCGAGGAGCCGCCGCAATGGCACCTCGACCCGGCACTGAAGGAAGCGGCGGAGTAGCGCGCGATTGGGAAGGAAACGCCGATGTCAAAATTGAAGCTCCTCGCCGCAGCGGGGCTCTGTCTTTCTGCACCCGCACTGGCACAGCCAGCACCACCCGGCATCACCCCTCCCGCACTCAATGACGTCGGCTATATCTTCGACACGGCCGAGGTGCACGGCATAGAAGTAAGCGTGATCGCGCGCGGCTTTGCCCAACCCTTCGCCATCGAACCTCTGCCCAATGGCGATATGCTGATCGTCGAGCGTGGCGTCGATTTGCGCCTTTTGCGCGGTGCGACCGGCTCCTCCCCCGAACTGGTCGAAGGCCATGTCCCCGGCGTGCCCGAGGATACGCCCGAAGTCTTCAGTTATGGCGTGATCGATATCGCACTGCATCCCGATTTCGAAGAGAATGGCACGATTTACTTCACCTTCAACGAGGCCCGCCCGCTACCCGAAGACACCAGCCCGCTACAGAGGCCCGGCCATTTTCAGGTACTGCGAGGTGTTTGGAACGATGGCGCAGTAAGCGATGTCGAGGTTATTCTAGCTGCCGAAGGCGATGCCTATGCCGGCGGCAACCGTGTGCATGTTGCCGATGATGGCAAGGTCTGGGTGGCCACGACCGGCCCCTACAACCGCACATCACAGGACCTTACCGATGTCTATGGCAAGGTGCTGCGGCTCAACGAGGATGGCAGCATCCCCGACGACAATCCCTTTGTTGGTCAGGAGGGAATTCATCCTGCAATTGTCAGCTATGGCCATCGCGACCAGCACGGCTTGACGGTACACCCCGAGACGGGACAGGCATGGACCGTCGAACACGGCCCGAACGGCGGCGACGAGCTGAACGTTCTGCAGCCCGGCCTGAACTACGGCTGGCCGATCGTCAGCCTCGGCCGCACCTACCCGGGCCCATGGCAACACGAAGGGAATATTCCGA
>CAJXLD010000110.1 GCA_913055595.1 uncultured Altererythrobacter sp. | reverse complement strand
ACTCGGCAAATCACCGGCAGCCGTGCAACATATGCCAACCCCGGATGGCTGGTGGAGGACGCCGAGATATTCGATGTCACGACCACCGCTACCAGTCAGGCGCAAGAACCGATTATGGTGGCTCCCGGCACCACGCTGGGCCAGGTAGCCCTGCGCCAGGTCGATCCGGATGCCGAAACGCTCTTCCAGCTGGCGGATTCCATCAGCGCTCTGAAAGCCGCCGGGCGGCGTACGTCGGAACTTGAGGGGCGCTGGTGGCACAAGATTTCCGGCCCGCTTGCGGCGTTACTCATGCCATTACTCGGAGCGGTCGCCGGCTTCGGCCTTGCACGTTCAGGCCATCTATTCGCCCGCGCCGTGATAGGAATGGCGCTTGGCTTTGCATATTTCGTGGTCGAGAATGCGGCGCTCGCCATGGGCAGTTTCGGCGGATACCCCCCGCTGATCGCCGCCTGGGCGCCGTTTCTGCTGTTCTTCCTGGTTGGCGAAACCGTGCTTATCCGCACTGAGGAGTGACCGCGTCGCGCAGTACTGGAGGGCTATTGACCAAGCGCTGGACCCGCACAGCTTTCTGCGGATGGCTCCAGTGGAAATTTGCTGCCCTTTGTGTTATGTTTCCGTGCATTAAGGAGATAGCCCATGGCAGAAGATCACAACTTGATCTTGGCCAGCAGGGTTGAGCACACGCCGGTGTTCAATGAAGACGGCTGGCTAATTGGTCATATCAAGGACATTTCAATCGACCGTGAAAGCGGGGAGGCAATCTATGTGATTGTTTCCTTCGGCGGATTTCTCGGTTTCGGGACGCGTTTGCACCCGATCCCCTGGCACCTTCTCACCTACGATACGGGAAAGCAGGGCTACGTAGCGCCGCTGGACGAGGAAAGCCTGAAGGATGCCCCTCATTTCGAGGCAAGCGAGCTGGAGAATTTCGGCGGGGCGCATCCTGCGGAATCGCGCACGCATATATTCGATTATTACGGCCCCTACGCCGCGCCGCCAATCTAGCCGCGCTTCACCATAGTGCTGCGCGCGATCTTGCCCACTAGCGGGATCATCCCCTTGTGGATTGCGCCTTGATAGGTCGATTGCTTGCCCAATTGCGCGCTAATGCGGCGGTGCGCTTCATGCAGCGAGTGATAGGGCAGGCTCGGCAGGAGGTGATGCGTTGCATGATAGCGCAGGCCCACCGGAGCCCAGAAACCGGCGATCACGCTCGGCACATTGACCGAATCGAGATATTGCGCGGTAACCGTCATGCGCTCGCCGTCATTCTCCCACAGATGCGCGACCAGCGTGCGCAGCTGGTTGAAGATCGCCACCATGGAGGTGACGGCCATCGCCACCAGCAGCGGCTTCCATCCCAGCCAGAACGGCGTGGTGAGCAGGAACATGGCCCAGATGCTGGCGCCGATCTGTTGCCAGGCGAACCAGCGGCGCTGCTCTTCAGTCTCCGGCGGGCGGCGACGGAAATCGGGGTTGATTGACAATGAGGAGGCGCGTTCCCAGGCGAATTTGCGCACCGCCGGGATCAGCAGGCCGATAGGTGCGAGTATGCCCCAGCGGATCAGCAGCGCGACGGGTGCCAGCAAGGCGATCAACAGAAAGACGGGCAGGCTCCACGGCTTCATCAGCGCCAGCGGCAGATATTCCGGGTCCTCTGGCGTGCCATATCGCATGCGCGAATGGTGCAGTGTATGCACCTGCTCATACATCAGGCTGGGGGTGAGCATGGGAATGCCTACCAGCAGGTTCCATGCCGTGCGGAAGCCGGGCAGGGCATTGCGGTGAAGGTGAGTGATTTCGTGGATGAACAGCAGCGCCCGATAGAGCGCGATAAAGCTGACCACGCCGCTGACTACCGCCAGCCAGATATCTTCGATCAGGATCGCGCCCGCCAGCGTGGCATAGCCCACAGTGGTAGAGATCAGCATGTCCGGCCAATAGATGGCCGGTCGCGCCTCGCTGATATCGCGCGTCAGTTCGGCCGCCGCGCGCAGCATTTCCTTGTCATCGGTAATCTGCGACTTGGCAACCGGTGCATCACCCGCATTGGCGGTGGCAGGCTGGATCGTGGGTTGGGCGGTCATAGAATGGCTATTTGGATCGTCTCCGGCGGGCGCGCCTTGTCATATATCAAGGCGAGAGGTCATTCAGGCCCGCTTGACATGATGCACAAACCATAAGCATCAGCTAACTGCAAATGATCAGCTTGCACAGGCAGAGGCGGTAAGACTTGTCCGACAAAATAGTTATTGTGCCGGTTTCCGGCAAGAGCGACCTCAATGCCTTTATCGATCTGAGTTATCGATTGAATGCCAATGACCCGAACTGGGTGCCGCCCTTGCGCGCCGATATGGTAGAATTGCTCACGCCGGGAAAGAACCCGTTTTACGAACATGCGCGTGTCCAGCTGTTCCTCGCCAAGCGCGCTGGCGAAGTTGTGGGGCGCATCTCCGCGCACATCGACGAGCTGGCGCTGGAGCAGCCGGTGGAGCAGGGCATGGGGCCCGGCACAGGCAATTGGGGCCTGCTTGAAGCGGAAGATGAAGCGGTGACTCATACGCTGATCGCGGCGGCGGAAGACTGGCTGCGCGGGCAGGGCATGACACGTGTCCTTGCGCCCATCAGCCTGTCGATCTGGGAAGAACCAGGCCTGCTCACCTATGGTCATGACCATGCACCCATGGTGCTGATGGGGCATGATAAAGCCGCCTACCAAGGCTGGGTGGAAAGCGCTGGCGGCTATGAAGTGGCGAAGCGGCTGTACACTTATGACCTGGACGTGTCGAAAAGGTTCCCCGATCTCGTCAACCGCATCGTTGCCATGGGGGAGAAGAACAGGCGCATAACCATCCGCCATGTCGACAAGAGCCAGTTTGCGCGCGAGGCGGAGATCTTCATCGATATCCTCAACGAGGCATGGTCGAGCAATTGGGGTTTCGTGCCCTTTACCGAGACCGAAAAGGCCTATGGCGCAAAGAAGCTCAAGCCGATCATCCTTGAAGACACCAACATGATCGCCGAGCTGGATGGCGAGCCGGTGGCGTTCATGATGGCGCTGCCGGATCTGAACCAGAAGCTGATGCACATGGGCGGCAAGCTCTTCCCATTCAACTGGGCGAAGATCCTGTGGTGGCTGCGCAATCCGAAAGATGCGGATTTCCGCGTGCCGCTGATGGGCGTGGTGAAGAAATACCAGAACAGCCGTATGGCTAGCCAGCTGGCTTTCATGATGATCGAATATATCCGCCGCAATGCCGTGGGGAACCATGGCGCGAAGCGAGGGGAAGTCGGCTGGGTGCTCGATGACAACCAGGGCATGATCGCCATCGCCGATGCCATCGAAGCCAAGATGAACCGCACCTACACGATCTATTCCAAGCCGCTCTGACCGGCGGTATCCGAAGGGATGATGATGGCTCGCCTCAAGCTCAAGATCCAGCTGATCTGTGGTGACGAGATCGCCATGGGGCCGGGCAAGGCCGATCTGCTGGAAGCCATCGGCAGGAGCGGCTCGATCTCCGCCGCAGCGCGTGATCTTGGCATGAGCTATCGCCGCGCATGGCAATTGGTCGATGTGATGAACCGCTGCTTTCGGGAGAGGCTGGTCGATACGCAGCCGGGGGGCGGCAAGGGCGCCGGCGCGCAGGTAACGGAGCAAGGCGAAGCGGTGCTTGCTTCCTATCGCGCAGTTTCGCGGCAGGCCGAAGCAGGTGCCGATGGTGCCAGCCTCGCGGAAATCGAGGCTGCCTTGCGCAAGAAGCCATTGCCCCCGACGGCCTAGGTCGCGGGCGCTTCTACCCGGTCCTTGCGCCTGTGCGAGAGGAAGTACCACGCCATCGTCATGGATGCCGCGGCGCCCAGAATATTGGCTAGCAATTCAGCCGAATAGACCGCATCGGCGCCCCAGGCCGGCTGCATCACCAGTGCAAAAGGCACCATCACAACTAGCACACGAGCGAGAGACAGGCTCAATGCCGTGGAGGCATGGTCGATTGCGTTGAAACTGCCATTGCCCATGATGAACAGGCCATAGGCGGCGTATCCCCAGACGGAGATTTCCAGATAGCGCATCGCTGCGGCCACGGTCGCCGGGTCCTCGCTGAACATGCCCGCAAACCATCCGCGCGCGAGGTAGAGCAGCGTGGCCGCCAGCAAGCCGTAAATTATGCAGAACCCGCCCGCCTGCAACATGGCGAGGCGTGAGCGGTCGTAACGTTCGGCACCCCAGTTCTGCCCCACGATGGCGCCGATTGAGCCCGACAGGCCGAGCAGCGGCACCACCGCCAGCGATTGCAACCTTCCGCCCACGCCAAACCCGCCCACCGCCGCCTCGCCTGTGCTGGCGAGAAGGCCGGTCATGATCGCCAGGCCCACCGGATTGATCGAATTGGTAAAGGCAGCAGGCAGGGCGACACGCAGCACGTCGCGCACGCCTTGCCCCAGATTACCGCGTTTCAACGCCGTCGGGTGGAAGGGAATTTCTCCTCTCTGCAGCAGCCAAAAGCCTACGCCGGCGCCGAGCATCCAACCGGCGATGGTGGCATAGGCTGCACCGGCAATGCCGAATCCGGGAATGCCGAAAGCGCCATTGATCAGGATCGGATCAAGCGCCCAATTGGCGGCGGCAAAGCTGATGGAGACGATCAGGCTGCTCTTGGCGGCACCCTGCGCGCGCAGAACTCCATTCATGCCCGAAATCGTAAGCAGCAGCGGAAAGCCGAAGGCATAGGGCAACATGTAGAGCCCGATCTGCCGGAGCAGGGCGCCATCGGCCTGCAGCAAGGTGAAGAGCGGATCATGGAACAGCGCCAGCAATGCGGCCACGGCGATGCCGGTGGCAAGGCCCAGCAAGATGCCCAGCGCGGCACAGCGACTTGCACGTTCCTCATTCCCGGCACCGATGGCGCGGCTGACCACCGAGCTGGTGCCGGCCATTACGCCCACGCCAAGGCTGGACAGCGCCGTGATCACGGGGAAGATGAAGCTCATTGCGGCCAGTTCGGTCGCACCCAGCCACCCGACGAAATAGGCATCGACCAGCCCGATGGAGACCATTGCGGTAACGCCCACTATCAGCGGTGCGGTCTGTTCCACCAAATGGCGCGCGATCGATCCGCGTGTCAGTCTTGCCCTCTCGCTCATAAGCGTGACTGGTGGCCGAGCCTTAAGGCGCGATCAAGACCTTGCACTGCTCTGTGCGCTTTTTCAGGCTTTCGAACACGTCGGGCGTTTCGGAAAGGCTGATCGTGTCAGTCACCAGGAGGCGCGGCTCGATGGCGCCTGCATCCAATGCCGCCAGCGCTTCCTCATATTCCGGCACGGTAAAAAAGGCGGAAGTAACCAGTTTCACTTCCTTGCTCAGCATGGGGAAAGTGTGCAGCGTGTCCGGCTTGTTGCAAAGGCCAAGCAGCAAGATCGTGCCTTGCGGGCGAACCTGCTTCACCGCCTGGTCGATCAGGCCGGGAATGCCGACGCATTCGAAGACGATATCGGCCTTGCCGCCCAGGCCGCGTTCCGCGCTTTCGATCGGATCTTGAGGATCGACCACGAAGACGTCCGCACCCATATCTAGCGCGCGTTTTTCCTGCCAGTCGCTGATATCCTGCACTGCCACACGCCCGGCGCCATAACGCTTTGCCCAAAAGGCGACGGCGAGTCCGATGGGGCCTGCCCCCAAAACCAGCACCTTGTCGCCATTCTGCATACCGGACAGGTTGATCCCGTGAAGCGCCACCGCCAGCGGTTCGATAATCGCGCCATCGGCCAGCGTCAGGTCGCTGGGCAGGCTCACGCACTGGTTGGGCCGGGTGACGGCATATTCGGCATAGCCGCCGCCCTGCAGGCCGAAATTCGAGCACCATTGCACTGCGCCACGTCGACAGGCTTCGCACCGGCCGCAGCTCTTGAGCGGGATGACCGAGACAAGGTCACCTACCTTCGGACCTATGGTATTCTTGCCCAGCGCAACCACTTCGCCGGCAAATTCATGGCCCAGTACATCGCCATGTTTGCAGCCATAGGCGGCGTCTTCGGTCATATGTAGGTCGCTGCCACAGATGCCGCAGCGGCCCACTTTCACCACCAGTTCACCCTCGCCCGGCGTGGGGTCGGGAATATCTTCGAAGGCGAGGGGAGTGTGAAGGGCTTGGAAGGTGACGGCTTTCATCGTGGTGTTCTCTCGTTAATGCAGCTCCGATCGGGCTTGGCCGACGAAGTCACCCAATGGTCTACATAGGACTCATATGCAGAGGCAATGCCGCAATTGGCAGACCCCTGCGCAGCCGCATCTCGTGGCCGGAATTCATGCCGAACACGTATACTCATATGCTAGAAAAGGACCTGCCCGTGCCTGGTTTTGAGGGTCGCAGTAGGCACGGGCAGGTTTTGGGTCGCACGGAAGCGTGAAGCCCGGTGAATCATCTAACCTGTTGGTGTAGAGTTAGAAACTTCTGGGAGGGGCGCTTCCGAATTTGACGAATGGTCCATTTTTGACAGATTGTCAAGTCGAAACGTTAAGCTCGGGCAAGTCGCGGCTGATGAGCTCTTTCGCCAGCTCCGGGTCCAGGCCCAGGCCAATCAGGACGCGAAATGCGACCTTGTCGGGATAGTCTTCGGGCACATCTTCTCTCGTCATCGTTCCGAAGGCCGCCAACGAGGTGCCCATGATCATGTCGCGGCCGACCCTTGCATCGGTGAGGTCGAAATAGCCCGCATCGATACCTCTTTGGACGGTGAGGCCGGCGTTCTTGAAGGTTTCTGCCCCAAAGACGATCCCGTTCGAGCTGATATTGATCATCGACCATGCCCATGACCGGTCCTTGCGGGCCTTGTGCATGAACATGCGAGTGGCGGTTGCAGCGCGCAGGCGCGGATCCGAGATGGTCGTGGCTGCCGATATGACAGCCGTGCGAAGGTCGTGCGTAAGTTCGTAGCTCACCGCCTCGAGCAGTTCGGCCATGCCGGCAAAGTGATTGTAGAAGGTCGCCCTCGTGACGCCAGCTTCCTTTACGATATCGTCTATCTTCGCGTGCAGCCCACCTTCCTGGCCGAACACGCGAAATGCCGCGTTGATGATCTTGGAACGCGTCTTGGCCCGGCGTTGGCGCCCGATTTCCGTCCTGCGATCTAGGTCAGCTTTCTTCTTGGTCATCCGATCGGCTGTTCAAATCCTCTCCGGCTGTCTGGCCCTATTCTTCCCACTTGGGCTGTTCTCCCATAGCGACTTCGGATGAATTGCCGAGGATAAAATCGTCAAGAACATCGATAGTTGTCGGGAATCGCCTGATGACGCGCGCCCTCAAATCGGCAGAATCGCGCGATTGCGGAACGAATTCCAGCCAGGCATCAAGATAGTCTGTCGTAAAGGAAAGTCCGCTCTTGTCATTTGCCAGGCCCGGACGGGCATGGCCCGCGACGACAATCTGCGGATCGAGCGCACTGAGCGTGTTCATGCTCTCGCGCCATGCCGCGACAGCGGCCAGGTCGTGCTCGCCCAGCCAAAGATGGACTTCGTTGAAGACGAGATCGCCCGGGAACAGTGCCCCGATATCGGGCGCCCAGAGCGCGGTCGAATGGACATGGTCGCCCTGCATGGGACCGATGACCCGCAGTTCGTGCCCCTCGAGCATGATCGTATCGTTCGCCAGCGCATGCGGCGCGCCGGGATAGGCCGGGCCGTTATCCGCCAGCATCGGGCTCCACCGCTCCACCTTGAAAGGCAGCGAGCGCCAGATGTCCTCCACCACAGTCGGGTGGGCGACGATTTCCGCATCGGGAAAAGCTTCTTCCAGCACATCCATGCTGAAGAAGTGGTCCGGATGGTCATGCGTCACGAAGATATGGGTAAGATTCTTGCCGCTATCGAGCACCATTGCCGCCACGCGGTGGGCATCGGCCTTGGTAAATGGCGGATCAACCAGCACCGCGTCATGCTCACCCATGATCAGCGCGGCATTGGAATGGAGCGACCCGGCGCTGGTGCGCAGGACCTCGACGGTTAGGGGAGAAGGATCGCTTTGCTGCGCTGCGGCAGGCGTAGCCATGGCCAGCATGGCGGCAAACGCTGCAATAATGCGCTTCATTGGTCCTCTCCCTGTCATTCGTTCAACGGCTTGATCGGTCCCAATTGCATGCCGCCATCGATCATCACATGGCTGCCCGTCATATAGCTACCCGCGTCGCTGGCGAGCAGCAGGGCGAGCGGCTTGATCTGGTAGGTTTCGGCCATGCGGCCTACCGGAACCAGCTCGTCCCACGCCTTCTTGGCCGCCGGGTTCTTCTTCACCCAGCCATCGCCGATATTGGTGACGAATGGGCCGGGCGCGATGGCGTTCACACGTATCCCGTACGCGGCGAGTTCATAGGCCGAATGGCGCATGAAATGCTTCACGCCCGCCTTGGCCGCCATATAGGGTA
>CAJXLD010000109.1 GCA_913055595.1 uncultured Altererythrobacter sp. | reverse complement strand
GGAAGTCGGTCTCGACGCGCAGCCCCGCCTGTTCCAGTTTGGCGGCCACCTCGCGGCCATAGGGGTCGGCGTCGGAAACAATCGTCGCCACCACCGCCTGCACAGGCGCCAGCCATGCGGGGACGCGGCCCGCGAAATGCTCGATCAATATGCCGATGAACCGCTCATAACTCCCGAAGATCGCCCGGTGCAGCATGACCGGACGATGCTTTTCACCATCCTCGGCGATATAGGTCGCATCGAGACGTTCGGGCAGGACGCGGTCCGACTGGATCGTGCCGACCTGCCAGGTGCGTCCGATAGCGTCGGTCAAATGCCATTCGAGCTTGGGTGCATAGAAAGCGCCTTCGCCGGGCAGTTCCTCCCAGCCATATTCCTCGGTCGCCATGCCGGCATCGATAACGGCCTGGCGCAGTTCCTCTTCGGCCTTGTCCCAATCCTCGTCCGAACCGAAACGTTGTTCGGGGCGGAGCGCCAGCTTGATTTCGTAGGTGAAGCCGAAATCCTTGTAGATACGGTCCGCCAATTCGCAGAAGGCGCGCACTTCGGAGACGATCTGGTCTTCGCGGCAGAAAATGTGCGCATCGTCCTGCGTGAACTGGCGCACGCGCATCAACCCATGCAGCGCGCCATGCGGCTCGTTGCGGTGGCAGCAACCGTTTTCGTAGATGCGCAGCGGCAGGTCGCGATAGGATGTGATGCCCTGCTTGAAGATCAACACATGCGCCGGGCAGTTCATCGGCTTCAATGCCATCCAATCGGCATCGCCGCTGATGATGTCGCCCTCATCCTCCGTATTCGGCACCTCGTCCGGGATGACGAACATGTTCTCGCGATATTTGCCCCAGTGTCCGGATTGCTCCCACTGGCGGGCATCCATCACCTGCGGCGTTTTCACTTCCTGATAGCCCGCGCCATCGATCGCTCGGCGCATATAGGCTTCGAGCTCGCGCCAGATCTTGTAGCCATTGGGATGCCAGAAGACGGAGCCATGCGCCTCTTCCTGCAGGTGGAACAAATCCATCTCGCGGCCCAGCTTGCGATGGTCGCGCTTGGCGGCCTCCTCCAGCCGCATGAGATGCTGGTTCAGCTGCTTCTTGTTGAGCCAGCCGGTGCCATAGATACGCGTGAGCTGCGCGTTACTCTGGTCGCCACGCCAGTATGCACCCGCCACGCGCATCAGCTTGAAAGCCTGCGGATCAAGCTTGCCGGTCGATGGCAAATGCGGGCCACGGCACATGTCCATCCAGTCGTCACCCGACCAATAGACAGACAACTCCTCTTCCTCGGGAAGCTCGGCAGCCCATTCTGCTTTGAAGTTTTCGCCCTGGGTCTTCCACGTCTCGATCAGCTTTTCGCGTGACCAAACTTCGCGGCGCAGCGGCTTGTCGGCCTTGATGATCTCGCGCATCTTCTCTTCGATAGCGGGAAGATCATCCATGCCGAAAGGTTCACGAGAGGCCGGAGCCATCACGTCATAGTAGAAGCCATCGTCGGTCGCAGGGCCGAAAGTGATTTGCGTTCCCGGCCACAGCGCCTGTACCGCTTCAGCCAAGACATGCGCATAATCGTGGCGGGCGAGTTCGAGCGCTTCATCCTCGTCGCGCGATGTGATGAGCGCCAGTTCCGCATCGCCATCGAAGGGGCGGTTCAGATCGCGCACTTCGCCATCCACCCGCGCCGCTATCGCCGCCTTGGCAAGGCCGGGGCCGATCGCCGCCGCGACGTCAGCCGGGGTCGAACCGGCCGGCATTTCGCGAACCGAACCATCGGGAAGGCTGATCTTCAACAATGCACTCATCGAAACTCGCTCTCAATTCTCTTGCGCGCGCCATGGCACATTGCCTCACGCACCGGAAGGGGCGGCGTCCGTTTGGAAACAGCTTCGGGAGGTTGACGCCGCACCGCCCGAAGCCGGGCGGCGGCAGTCGCGTGTTCAGCCCGCGACCAACCGCCCCCGGAAGCCCGGGGTGGTAGTAGTCTGGGTGATAGTGCGCTTCTGCGTCATGGGCGCAGCATATAGGCATGAAATGTCTATCTGTCACTAACCCGCAAATTCAGCCCCTTGGCGCAGATCAAGCTACGGTCCATGATAGCGCCCCTATGAGTGAAACCGACACACAATTCATCGAGATCGCAGAGCGCCGGATCGCCTATCGCCATACGCCTGGAAGCGGGCCGGCAATCGTCTTCCTTCCCGGCTACATGTCCGACATGGCAGGCGGCAAAGCCACGGCCATTTTCGACTGGGCGAGCACGGTCGGGCGCGAATGCCTGTTGCTGGACTATTCGGGGTGCGGCGAAAGCCCCGGCGAGTTTGCCGATGGGACGCTCACGCGCTGGTGCGAGGAAGTGGCGAGACTGGTCCAGAAGGTGATCGGCAGCGATCGCGTAGTGCTGGTCGGATCGTCCATGGGCGGCTGGCTGATGCTATTGGTGGCGCAGGCGCTGGGGGACAGGGTTTGCGGGCTTGTCGGAATTGCCGCGGCACCCGATTTCACCAGCTGGGGCTATGACGAGGCGCAAAAGGCCAGCCTTGCCGCAGGGCAAACGATCTATCAGGAAAGCGATTACGGCTACGATACCATGCCGACCCATGCGGGCTTCTGGGCCGATGGTGAAGCGCAATTGCAGCTGACCCGGGAAATTCCGCTCACCTGCCCGGTACGGCTGTTGCACGGGCAAGAGGATGCCGACGTCCCGCCGGAAACATCTCTCCGACTGGCCAAAGCACTACGTTCAGAGGATGTGCAGGTGACCCTCGTCAAAGGCGGCGATCACCGCCTCTCGCGCGATGGCGATATCGCCCTGCTCCTGCGCACGGTGGCCACGATACGCTGATCCGGACACCGACCACATGTATTCATCCATCGCCGCCTCTCTCATCTTTGCCCAGCTCGCCTTGCCGGTCACACTGGAACAGGATCGGCTGACCGCCTGTATGGATGAGGCGCAACGCGACCCCGCAACGGCAATTGCAACAGCCAATGAATGGCTCGAGGGAACCAGCGGCACCGGGCGCAGCCTGCCGCAACAATGCCTGGGCATTGCCTATACAGCACTACTCCGCTGGGACGCGGCACTACAGGCATTCACGACGGCACGCGATGCGCGGCTGGTCGATGATCATCTTGCCCGCGCACGGCTTGGCGGCATGGCAGGCAACGCCGCGCTTGCCGGTGAGACATATCTGCAGGCAACCACCCTCCTTCTCCGTGCGGAAGAAGATGCGATAGCAGCAGGCCAACCCGTCATGGCCGGACAATTCGCTTCCGATCGGGCGCGTGCATTGGTGGCGCTCGGCCTGGACAGCGAAGCGGCAATGGCGCTTGCCAAGGCGCGCGAGCTCGCGCCGCAAGATGCGACGATCTGGCTGCTTTCGGCGACGCTGGCCCGAAGAATGGACGATCTGGAAAATGCGCAAGGCTGGATCGAAACGGCCAGTCGGCTCGATTCGGTCAATCCTTCCGTTGGGCTGGAGGCAGGATTGATCGCTGCATTGGGTGGCTTTCATGAGGCTGCGCGGTCGAGCTGGCAATCGGTGGTCGACAATGCCGGTGGTTCGCCGCAAGCTGCAACCGCTCAACTTTACCTGCAGCAGCTCGACGAGGCACCATCACAACAATGATCCGGCTTTCCGTCCTTGATCTCGTTCCCGTTCGCGAAGGCAAGAATGTCGGCGATGCGCTCGCCGAGGCAGGAGCGCTGGCGAAAGTGGCGGAGGATGCGGGATACAAGCGTTTCTGGGTGGCCGAGCATCACGCAACCGAAGGTGTCGCGGGTGGGGCGTCCTCGGTCGTCATTGCGCATATCGGCCATTGCACAAGCACGATCCGCATTGGAGCGGGCGGTATCATGCTGCCCAATCACAACCCTTTCGTCATTGCCGAACAATTCGGCACTCTCGACGGCCTCTTCCCCGGTCGGGTCGATCTGGGGCTGGGCCGCGCGCCGGGGGCAGCGCCCATTCTGGGGCAGGCGCTGCGCAAGGATCTGGGACGTGCGGCGGAATATTTCCCGCAGGATGTTGTCGAATTGCGCGCCCTTCTGACTGGCGATGTCGACCTGCCGATCACCGCCACGCCGGGACTGGGCGCACAGGTGGAAATTTGGATGCTCGGCTCCAGCCTGTTCGGCGCGCAGCTCGCCGCGCGGCTGGGCATGGCATATGCATTTGCAAGCCATTTCGCGCCCGATCACCTCGACGCTGCTTTGGCAACCTATCGCAGCCAGTTTCGGCCTTCCGCTTATCTCGAACAACCCCATGTCATGGCGGCCATGACGGTGATTTGCAGCGAGAGCGATGCGGATGCAGTATTGCTGGCCAGTTCGCAGGACCAGGCCTTCGTGCGGCTGCGCAGCGGCGATCCGGGTAAATTACCGCCGCCCATTGCCGGCTATCGCGAGGGACTGGACGCATCAACGCGCGCCATGCTCGAACGCATGGATGTCGCCCGTGCAGTCGGGTCACCGCAGACTGTGGGCGAGAAAATCGCGCGTTTCATCGAACGTACAGGGGCCGATGAGCTCATCGTCTCCGGCGCAACATTCGACCCACTCGCACGCCAACAATCGCTGCGCCTTACGATGGAAGCGATAGAGCGCCGAAACTAGTTTCAGTCTCTACTAGTTTCGGCTAGTGGACGGCAGATAGGATGACAGGAGAGGTCCGAACCTATGGCCAAGAAAAAACCGATGGCGAAGACGGGCAAACAGCAATTCGCCAAGGTGCTCAAGGAACGGATCAGCGACTCTATACTGCCGGGCGAGGTGGGGCTTGCAAGCAAGGCCCTGGATGAAGCATCGGCCTTCCTGCTCGAAGCAGCGCATCACCGCGATGACGGCAAGCCTTCCATCCTGATCGAGACGGTCACCGGCAGCAAGCGCATCACCCGCATCGCCGTGGTCAATCGCGACGTGCATTTCCTGGTCGATTCCATATCGCGCGCCATCGCTGCGCAGGGCCTTACGATCGACCTGCTTGTCCACCCCATTCTGGCTGTTCGCCGCGATGCCAATCGGAAGCTCGTCGGACTGCCTGTGGATGACGGTTCGGGGGAGAAGCGTGAGAGCTTCATCTATGTCGAAACTGACCGCATAGACGCAAAGCAGAGGCGCGCCCTCGAGACCGAATTGGTCAAGACCATTGCCGACGTCCGCGCTGCCGTGGCCGACTGGCCGCAAATGCGCGAGGCGATCCTGGAAGATGCCGACCGTCTCTCCGATGCCGAGGGTGCAGCACTTCTGCGTTGGCTGGGCGGCGGTATGTTGACACAGCTCGGCCATGTGACGCGCCGTCGCGAAGGCCGCGAAATGGGCAAGCTGGGCATTTGCCGCAAGAGCGCGGAAAGCGTGCTGGCCGATGCAACCTATGATCGAGCCTTTGCCTGGTTCGATGGCACAAATGGCGCACCAGGCCGCGCGCCGCTGATCGTCAAGGCCAACCGCATAAGCAAGGTCCACCGCCGCGTACCGCTCGACCTGTTCATCGTCCCGCTGTTCGAAGATGGCCGTGTAGCCGCGCTGTCCGTGCATGCCGGCATATGGACCAGCGCCGCGCTGACAGCACCGCCCGATCAGGTTCCCGTTTTGCGCCACCAGCTTACGACGATCATGGACGATCTCGCTTTCAAGCAAGAGAGCCACGACCACAAGGCGCTTATCCATGCGCTGAGCGTTCTCCCGCATGACCTGCTGATCAGCTTTGCAGAAAACGACACTTTACGGGTGGCTACCACCATGATGGCCCTGATAGATCGCCCGCGCCCCCGCGCCGCGCTGGTCTCTGCGCCGCTCGAAAGGCATATCTTCGCCTTCGTCTGGCTGCCGCGCGACATGCTTTCCACCACCGTCCGCCTGCAGATCCAGGACCTGTTGGAAGAATGCACGCACTCCCGTCCACTCGACTGGAGCCTGGTAGTCGAAGGCGGAAATCTCGCGCTGCTTCGTTACGTCCTCGATGCCCGTGGCGACGGGGCCAGCGCCGATGCGAAAGCACTTGATACGCGATTGCAAATCATGCTGCGTGGATGGGCCGATGCGGTCGAGGCCGCACTGTCCGAAACAGAGGAGCCAAGCAGGGCTGCGGGGCTGGCCATGCGCTACGCAGCCAGCTTCCCGACCTCCTATCGCGGGACCTATGGCGCGGCGGAAGCGGCGCGCGACATTGAAAGGCTGCGCCATTTGGGCGTCGAGGATGGACACGCACTCGGTCGCGACGCACGCCTATACTGCCTGCCCAATGATCCAGAGAACCGGCTGAGACTGAAGATCTACCAGGCCAAAGGCTCGCTGCCGCTGTCCGATGCGGTTCCTGCCCTTGAGAACTTCGGTTTCCGCGTACTGGAGGAAGTCCCAACCACGCTGACCGGCGAAGCCGACGGCACTATCCACGATTTCCTGCTCGCCGTCCCGCCGGGGACGGCCTGCGCCGACATGCTTCACCGCGCGCAAGCCATAGAGCTGGCTATCACAGCCGTTCTCAACGGCAAGGCGGATGACGATGTCTTCAACCGCTTGGTCATCGCATGCGCTCTTTCCGCGCAGGAAGCCGAATGGCTGCGCAGTTTCTATCGCTATCTTCGGCAGGCCAATATCGCCTTCACCATCTACACGGTGGTCGATGCCCTGGCGCATGCCCCGCAGGTGACGCGCGGCCTGGTCGAACTGTTCCGTCATCGGCATGACCCCGCCTTCAAGGGCGATCGCGCCGAAGCTTGTTCCAATACCGAAGCCGAGATTCGTTCGGGCTTGGCCCAGGTGGCAGCAATCAATGATGATCGAATCTTGCGCCTTTATTGGCAGACGATCGGCGCAGTACTGCGTACCAATGTCTTTGCTCCAGCTGCCGCCGATGCACTCGCATTCAAGATCGATTCTGCGCAGGTTCCCGGCCTGCCCAAGCCCGTGCCGTGGCGCGAGATCTTCGTCTATTCACGTCGCGTCGAGGGTATCCATTTGCGCGCCGGACCGGTCGCGCGCGGCGGTTTGCGCTGGTCAGACCGGCGTGACGACTACCGCACCGAGGTGCTAGGCCTGATGAAGGCGCAAAGGGTCAAGAATGCAGTGATCGTTCCCACCGGGGCCAAGGGCGGCTTCTATCCCAAGATGTTGCCCAACCCCGCGCTGGATCGCGATGCCTGGTTCAACGAAGGGCGCGAAAGCTACAAGCTATTCATTCGCTCCTTGCTCTCGATCACGGACAACATTGTCGATGACAAGGTCGTGCATCCTGAAGGCGTGGTCGTGCATGACGGCGAGGATCCCTATTTCGTGGTCGCCGCCGATAAGGGCACCGCAAGCTTTTCCGACACGGCCAATGCCATTGCGCTGGAACGGGATTTCTGGCTCGGCGATGCATTCGCCAGCGGTGGCTCCAACGGATATGACCACAAGGCGATGGGCATCACCGCGCGCGGTGCATGGATTTCGGTGCAGCGACACTTCCTTGAAATGGGTGTCGACGTGCAGAAGGAGCCGGTGCGCGTGGTCGGCTGCGGAGACATGTCGGGCGATGTCTTCGGAAACGGTATGCTGCTGAGCAAAGCGATCAAGCTTGTGGCAGCTTTCGACCATCGGCATATCTTCATCGATCCCGATCCTGACCCGGCCACGAGCTGGAAAGAACGCAAACAATTGTTCAACCTGCCACGCAGCAGCTGGGCAGACTATAATACCGAGCTCGTTTCGAAAGGCGGCGGCGTCTATCCTCGCAGCCAGAAACGCATCGCCCTGTCCAGGAAGGCACGTGATGTACTCGGCATTGACGAGGCAGAGCTCGACCCCGACGCCCTGATTGCCGCAATCCTCAAGAGCCCTGCGGACCTGATCTGGTTCGGCGGCATTGGCACATACATCAAGGGCGAGGGCGAGAGCCACGCACAGGTCGGCGATCCTGGAAATGACGCTTTGCGCGTCAATGCGCGTGACCTTCGCGCCAAGGTGATTGGCGAGGGTGCAAATCTGGGTGTGACGCAGGCCGGCCGTATCGAATTTGCGCTCAACGGCGGACGAATCAATACTGATTTCATCGACAATTCGGCGGGTGTCGATTGTTCCGACAATGAGGTCAATATCAAGATTGCGCTGGCCGCTGCGCGCAAGGCAGGTCGCCTTTCCGAAGCGCGCCGCAATGCAATTCTGGTAGAAATGACGGACGAAGTGGCCGAGCTGGTCTTGGAAGACAACCGTCTGCAGGCGCTTTCGCTATCTATCGCCGAAAGGGGCGGGGCGCTGGCCACGGCGTCTCAGATCCGCCTGATCGAAACGCTCGAGGAGATGGATGAACTCGACCGCAAGACCGAAGGCATCGCTGCCAGCGATGCCTTGTCTCGCCGCGCAGCTGACGGCCATGGGTTGACGCGCCCCGAACTGGCGGTGCTGCTTTCCAGCTGCAAGCTGGTGCTGCAGGACGCGGTGGAACAAAG